>CAZOHX010000030.1:0-11554 GCA_964579315.1 uncultured Saprospiraceae bacterium | reverse complement strand
TCTTCCAAATCTACCCAAAAATAATCCAAAGAATCAATTGGGAAGATATTGACATCTTTAGGGTTTTGTGTGAAATCTAGTTTTTGATGTCCAAAGGATACTTGTTCATCTTGATAAGACATGATGGGATCTTCTTGAAAAACTTCAATGTCCAAACTAGTTATGGTGGTATCTGGGATAGTAATCAGGTGATCTAAAAAACCGATTTTTTCTTTATTATTGTCGAATAAGTAGTTGGAATTGCCATCTTTTAGAGCAAATATTTTAAAAGTACCAGATTTTAGATTTTGGATTTTATAATTTCCAGATTTATCGGTTTTTCCAAAATAAAAGGGTCGATTTTTTCGCACAACTGAATCAGCAGTATTTTGATATAAAAGTACCAATACATTTTCTTCGGGTTTATGGGTGATGGCATCGACAATTTTTCCTTTGATTTCTAAAGAGTCAATGATATCACCTGTAGAGAAAACGTATCTAAAATTTTTAACAGGATTTCCTTCGGTGATGTCTTGGATTGCTGTTCCAAAATTGACAATATAGGTCACATCATCTTTCAAAACTTCTTTTTCATCAAATTCAAAGATGACTGTTTTCTTAGAAATTCGGGTTTTGGGCGTAAATGCTAGTGGGGGAGAGACGACAATTTGTTGTCCTGCATTTTTAAGTTTCACCCATTCATCAAAAGTAAACTTCAAGGGTTTTTTCTCAAAATGGGTTTGAAAATTTGGAGTAGTACGTAGAGAATCAAATTGTGGGGGAGTGGTATCTTTATCTCCTCCCGTCAATGGAGTTGGATTTGCACAAGCAAAAAGTTTTACCAAAAAAATGGTAAAAACACTAAATTTCAGAAAAGATTCTATTCGTTTTTGCAATGGCTGATTTTTATTTTCTTGATTTTTAAGTAGGTGGACACATATGTCCACCTACTTAACGAATGCAAAAATACTAAAGTTTGTTTAGAATGAAGTTTGTTGAGAATTATTTAATTCAAAGCAAAATCTACGGCACTTTTTGCATGAATAGTAGTCGTATCAAATATGGGAATATTCACATCATTTTGTTTGATTAATAATGGAATTTCAGTACAACCTAAAACAACGCCTTTAGCACCATTTTTCATTGCCTTATGAATGATAAATTGATATTTTTCTCGAGATTCGGATAAGAATTTTCCTAAGACCAATTCATTGTAGATGACATTATGTACTATTTGGCGGTCAGACTCATTTGGAATCATGACTTCAATCCCATGATTATTCAAAATGCTTTTATAAAAATCCTTCTCCATGGTAAATTTTGTTCCAAGTAAAAGTACTTTATCGATTTTTTCTTTTTGAATTTGCATGGCAGTGGCTTCCGCAATATGTAGAAATGGAATTTTGATATTTTGAGTAATGGCTTCGCTACAAAGGTGCATGGTATTGGTACACAAAATCACTATATCTGCCTGTGCATTTTCTAGATTTTTTGCAGCATTTACCATAATTTGATTGAGTGCGTCCCAATCTCCTTTGTGTTGAAATTTTTCAATTTCAGCAAAATCAACGGATTCCATGATACATTTTGCAGAATGAAGACCACCAAGCGATTTTTTGACCAATTGATTGACCAATTGATAGTAAATCAAAGATGATTCCCAACTCATGCCGCCTATTAATCCTATTTTTTTCATAGCAATAGATTTATTTTTTATTCATTGGATGAAAATTGATGATTGTTTCTCTCAAATAATCGGTATCCAAATGGGTGTAAATTTCAGTAGTAATAATGGATTCGTGCCCCAACATATCTTGGACTGCTTTCAAATCTGCCCCTCCTTCAATCAAATGAGTAGCGAAAGAGTGCCGAAAAGTATGCGGACTTACATTTTTTTGAATACCAGCGGCTTGAGCGGCTTCTTTGACCACCATAAATATCATTATCCTAGAAAGTCCTTTTCCAAACCGATTTAAAAAAAGGATATCTTCTCCTTCTTTTTTGATATTTTTCATGTGATTGCGTACTCCATGAATGTAAAAACCGATGTGTTTGATAGCTTCTTCTCCAATCGGAACAATCCGTTCTTTATTATTTTTACCATGTATTTTGAGAAAACCAATTTCTGGAAAATAACCGCTGAGTTTGAGAGAAGTGAGTTCGCTTACACGTAATCCACTCGCATATAAAGTCTCCAAAATAGCACGATTTCGTATGCCATGTTTCTGACTCAAATCAATAGTTTCCAGCATAGATTGAATTTCTTCATAACTCAACACATCTGGAATTTTTCGTTGCATTTTGGGACCTTCAAGTAATTGAGTTGGATCATCATCAATGATATCTTCCAGTAGCATATATTTATAAAAAGCCTTGATTCCCGAAAGTATTCTTGCCTGAGATTTGGCAGAAAGTCCCAAATCATTGAGCCACCAGAGCATTTTTTCGAGATGATTAGAAGTTATATCAGGAGCGGATATGTCGATTTTGTGAATTTCTAAATATTGTACTAATTTCTCTACATCACGGATATATGCGTCGATAGAGTGCTTGGACATACCCCGTTCGAGTTGCATGTAAGATTTAAATCCGTTAATGGTGGGTGCCCAATTCATATCAAAAATTTAATGACAAAGGTATGAAATATAAAATGGAATTAATTTTTTACATTTGTATAAAATTTATAGATGAGTCTATTAGAAAATTTAAAAAGTAGATGGGGCGTAAAATCAAATATTCAAGTGGTCTTGATATTTATGGCTTTTGGGTTATCGGGGTCATCATCTGTTTTTATCATGAAATATATCCATCCATGGATTGGTATTGATGGAGATACACCACTATGGATTAAGGTCATTAGTTTTGTCATATTGACCCTACCTGTTTATAATATAGTATTGATAATAATCGGCTCATTGCTAGGTCAATATGCGTTTTTTAAGCAATTTATTATTAAGTTTTTTCGACGAATATTTAGGCTGTAAGTACCTAGATTATTCACAGCCGAATTTTCTTCAATCGATCCAAATCTCGTTTATTTTCACGGTCTTTCATTGTTGCCCGTTTATCGTATTTCTTTTTACCAGAAGCAAGTACGACCAACAATTTAGCAAAGCCCCGTTCGTTGAGATACAATTTATAAGGCACAATGGTAAATCCCTTTTCGGAAACTCTTCTGCCTAATTTTTTTAACTCTCGTTTGGAGAGTAGCAATTTTCTTGGACGTAAAGGGTCGTGGTTATTGTAAGTTCCAAATTTATATTCAGCGATAAACATATTTCGAATCCACAATTCTCCCTTTAGAAAGAAGCAGTAAGCCTCTTTGATATTGGCACTTCCTTCACGAATAGATTTGATTTCGGTACCTGTCAGTACCAAACCAGTTTCGTATTCGCTATGAAAAAAGAATTCATGTTTAGCCTTTCGGTTTACAATCATGATTTCTTTTTGTTTTTCTTTTTTTGCCATTTTTTAAATTTTGGATTGCAAAGATACCGATTTTTGATGATATGGTTCAAAATTCATTCCCCATATTTCAATAGAAAGACATCGGCACGATTTTCATCATAATAGGCTACCATAAATAAGTTGTCATATTCATTATCTCCAAGGTCATTATAGGTATTTTTACCAATCAAACGATTGACCAAGTCGGGAGCGGTATTGGAGTGCCCAGCTACCAATACTTTATGAAATTGCGTATCTTCTAGTACAGTTTGAATGAGTTTTTTATTGGTATTATAAATTTGAAGAGCAAGACCGTGTTCGTCTGCGATAGGTTTTACTGTTTGTTTGGTGCGTTTGTAATTAGTAGAAAACACCCCGTCTAAAGGGACATTGGCGAGTATTCTTTTCAACTCACTGGCTCTTGCTTGCCCTTCTATGGTCAAATCGGGATCGTTTCCATTCCCTTTTTCCGCATGACGCACAATAAAAAAATAGGTTGCTGTATCAACCAGCATATTTTCAATCAATAGCGTATCATGTACCCACAATGTATCGTGGATGGTGATGGAAGTGGTGTCGTGTTTGATAATGGTATTGGTGATTGTTTCAGGGGTTTTCTTACAATTGCCTAAAAAAAACAGTGTTAATACTAATAGAATAAAAAGATTGGATATTTTTTTCATTTTGATTTATTTGGGTTAAGGAAATGTATTTTTCACACAAATATAAGTATTCCAAAGGAATATCAGTAAAATAATTATCTTTGAAAGACTAAATATTATTTGAAATACCAATTATGAAAATTTTTTTCTCAGAATACCGTGTTGATTACGCCACCTATACCTTTGGATATACCGCATATTGTGTTATGGAATCACTAGATGAAATTGCGGATATTTACGCCAAGGGATTTCTGCCCTTTACGGGAAAACTTGATGTAGAAGATGATATTTTTTATATGGCACGAAGTTTTAGGATTGATTTATCAAAATTTTCAAATTCATCAGAAAATCGAAGAGTCAATCGCAAGATTGAGCCATTAAATATTACTTTTTCCGTCATACCTAAATCTGAATTTGATATAAAAGATACAGTTTTTCGGAAATTTTGCTTGGATTATGCCAATGGACGATTTAGTCGGGGAGGAATGAGCGAAGAGCGTTTTGATTTTGTATTGAGTAAGAAAGCAGCTACTCATATTTTTGAATTTAAATCAAATGATAAAATCGTAGGTTATATTTTTGCCATGGTTACAGATGAGATTATGCACTATTGGTTTGCATTTTTTGATACAGATTTGATGCAAAATTATTCCATTGGAAAATGGATGATGTGGTCTGCGATAGACTGGTCAAAATCCAATAATTTGAAATATGCCTATCTTGGTACGGTTTATCATCCAACAGCACTTTACAAGGTAAGAGATTTTAAAGGAGCAGAATTTTATGATGGAAAAGGTTGGAATACGGATATGAAAACGCTGAAACAGTGGTGTAAAACAGATGAAGAGCTACGGGATATTGATAGATTTAAATCATGAAAAATTACCGTTTATTCAGCCGAATCGTTTTGAGAATATCATTATTATTACTAACAAATTGTACCAAATACATTCCTTTTGGATAGCTAGAAATTTCATAATAATTACTAGAATTTATCTGAAAAGCACCCATTTTTCTACCAAGAATATTGAACACTTCAATTTTAGCAATATCGTCACTTAAATTGGAGACTGAGAAATAATTTACAGCTGGATTTGGATAAACATTCACAGCATTATCATCCCAAGAAAATACAATTGGATTCTCATTATTTACAGGTTTATACATGAAATCACTTGCAGATGAATGAAAAGTTGCAAGGAAGATAAAGCAGAAAGAAAGTAAAATTGATTTCATGTAGTAGGATTTTATGCTACAATAATACAAAATTTAAAGCTCAAAAGCAAGTTGAAAATTAGATTATTGTGTCAATTTCATTTTTTATCTCTTTTTTTTGACGTCTATCCGTCAAAACTCCTGTTTGTTATGTTTTTTTTTCATAAAAATCATTAAATTGATGTGGAATAAAATTGGATAGTTATGAAAAAGTATCAATTCGTCTTGTGGATGCTGCTAAGCAGTTTTAGTAGTTTTTGTCAACAAAGCAGTATTGTGATTCCTAAAAAAGGAAAGACAGGATTAGTAAGAGATGCAGAAAAAATATCAGCACTTCAAATTTTAAATATAGATGATCCAATTCAATCTTCATTTGTTGATGGTAATCGATTCAGAACATCGCTGAAGAATTCATCATCGTCGTCCAAATCAGTTAAAATAAAATTGCTTCCAGATCATCCATCGGATTGGGATGTTCATTTCTCAATAGGAGATAAAACCTATGATGATGTAGCAAGGGTAAATTTACCCCCTGGAGAGAATGGTATTTATATCATGGTCACCCCAGGGGATACTCCTGCTATTGGGCGCTATAAATTGAAAATTTGGGTGGACGATGCCCAAATATTTCAAGTGAAAGAATTTGTTTTACTACATCATATTCAGGATTTGGTTATTGTGCCGCAAGATAAATTAGAAAGCAAAAGTACGCTTACAAATTTTTTATCAGAAAAGGGGATGGCACTGGGGCGAATGGATATTTTTGAAATGCTGGAAACTTTCAAATTGGGTTTGCTGTCAGATTTGAATGCGATATATTTTAGTATGCAGGACGATGATTTACTGGTTTTTGATGATTTGATACACTATTTTACAGATTTTTTAGATCATGGAGGCAATATCTTTTTATCTGGACAAAATCTAGGTCATGATTATTATGAAAATTATCCTTATTTTTTTGAAACTTATCTAGGAATACAATACTTAGCAAAAAGCAAATCGTTGCATATTATGGAGTCGTCCATGGATGGGATGACTATTCCTGCTTTTGATATCAATGCTCAACAAAGTCCTGATATAATTGTTGCAAATCAAGAGGAAAGTCTGCCATTGATGAAGTATGAACAGGGAGCAATTGCAGGAATTTATACGAATGTGAATGATTTTAAAGTTGTATTTTTGGGTTTTGATTTGGATGGGCTTTCTGAATCTATCGTTAAGGAAATTCTAGGAATGACGGCGGATTTATTTGATTCGGAGACAACATCTACCGTTTCTATTGCTCAACAAAACATCAATCATGTTGTTACTTTTCCAAATCCTTCCCATGCTCAAATCCATATCAAATTCAAAGATATTTCAGCGGGTAAATTTAAGCTTTGGGTGACCAATTCACAAGGAGTAATGGTTGAAAAAAGCAATCTGATTGTGAAAAATGGTGTTGCTTTATTGGATATCGCTCGTTTTCAAAATGGGTTATATTTTTGTCATCTTATCCATCCAGATGGGAATGTTTATACTAGTGAATTTATTAAATTTTAGGGTTCTACTTCGAAAATGTAGATGAAGCCGGTTATGTTGTGGTCATTAGCAACATTAATTCTAAAATAAACGTACAAACTACCAAACTAAAATAAACAAACTTTTGTTGTAATATGGTGTACAAAATTCCGTTAATAAAGGGAACTCCCAGTATATCATTTTTCGACAACACAAAAATTGTATAGAGCATGGCTCAAGCGAATAATAATTACGATTTATTAATACAAAAGTTGGATCAATTTATTAGGAAATTCTATGTCAATAAATTGATACGTGGAGTACTCTATAGCATAGGATTGATACTTTTTCTCTTTATCTTATTCAACGTTTTAGAGTACTATTACTACTTCAGTAAACCCATCAGAAAAGGACTTTTTTATTCCTTTATTGGAACAAGTGCAGTAGCATTAAGTACATGGGTGATATGGCCCTTGATGAAGTATTTTAGTTTTGGAAAGACCATCTCTCATAGACAAGCAGCTACCATAGTTGGAGATCACTTTGGAGATGTGAAAGATAAATTACTGAATGTGCTCCAATTGAAAGAGCAGGCAGGAAATGCAGGTAATACGGACTTGATTTTAGCGAGTATCAATCAAAAAAGTGCACAAATTAGTCCCGTGCCATTCAAAAATGCCATAGATTTATCCAAAAATAAAAAATATCTAAAATACGCTCTACCTCCATTACTACTATTGTTTATTATGCTTTTTGCTGCTCCGAGTATCATCACAGATGGAGCCAATCGATTGATAAACAATAATGAAAATTTTGAAAGAGCTGCCCCTTTCTCTTTTGTGATGCAAACCGATGATTTGAAAGTCGTTCAGTTTGATGATTTTCCAATAGAAGTTAAAATAGAAGGAGACGTATTACCCAACGAAGTGTTTATCGAAGTAGATAATTATCAATATCGGATGACAAAAACGGCTCCGAATACTTTTACCTACACGTTCAACAACGTTCAAAAAGAAACTCCTTTTCATTTATTTTCAAATCATGTAACTTCGGATGATTATGAGTTGAATGTATTGTACAAACCGAATATTGCCAATTTTGATGTAAGTTTGGATTATCCAAATTATACAGGACGTAAAGATGAGACACTGACCAGTATTGGAGATTTAGTTTTGCCCGTAGGTACAAAAATTAATTGGAATTTTAATGCATTAAACACGGATGATATCGCTTTGAAATTTTCATCTGATAATAAATTGATAGCTGCCAATAGAATGTCCGATCAAGCATTTTCTTTTGCAAAACGAGCAATGAAAGATGAATTATACAAACTCTTTCTATCAAATAAAGCCCTTCCCAATGCAGATTCATTGGCATATTCTATTTCAATCATTCCAGATTTACATCCGAAAATTGAAGTAAAAGAATTTAAAGATAGTTCAGATAACAAAATGATTTATTTTGTAGGAGATGCATCGGATGACTATGGTTTATTGAGTTTGTCGTTTAATTATCGCAAATCAAACGGCAATACGCAAGGACAACTACAAACGATAAAATTACCAAAAGATGCAGGCAAAATAACAGGTTTTGAATACAATTTCGATTTGTCACAACTAGATATTAAACCAGGTGATGAGATTACCTATTATTTTGAAGTCTTTGACAATGATGCTGTAAATGGGAGTAAATCTGCAAAGACCAATCTCATGAAATTTGAAATGCCATCTATTCAAGAAATGGAAGAAAAGGCAGATAAAAATAATGATGATATCAAAGATAAACTAAAAGATGCCATCAAAGAATCCAAGAAAATAAAAGAAGATTTCAAGAAATTGAGAGAAAAATTACTCCAAAAAGATGAAATGGATTGGCAAACCAAAAAGGAAATGGAGAAATTGATGGAACGTCAAAAAGATCTTCAAAAAAATATTGATAAAGCCAAGGAGAATCTCGAAGAGAATATGAAAAATCAGGAAGAAATGTCAAAACCTGATGAAGAAATTCTTGAAAAACAAGAAAAAATTCAAGAGATGTTTGAAAATCTTCAAAGTGAAGAAATGAAGAAGATGATGGAAGAAATCCAGAAATTGATGGAAGAGCTGAACAAGGATGAAGCCCTAGATAAGATGGAGAAAATGGAGATGAATGATGAAGAATTGAACATGGAATTGGATCGTTTGGAAGAGTTGTTTAAAAAATTGGAAGTCGAAGCCGAAATGCAAAAGGCAATCGACAAACTCAATGATTTGGCTGAAAAGCAAGAAAAATTGGCAGAAGAAACAGAAAAAGAAGAAAAACCAAGTGATGAACTCAAAAAGGAGCAAGAAAAACTCAATAAAGAGTTTGATGATTTGCAGAAAAAAATGGAAGATCTTCAAAAGAAAAATGATGCCTTAGAAAAACCCAATGATCTAGATGATACCAAGGAAGATATGGAAGATATTGACCAAGATATGGAGCAAAGTAAGGATCAATTAGATAAAAAAAATAGTAAAAGTGCATCGGATTCTCAAAAAAGTGCTGCCGATAAAATGAAGAAGATGGCAAACAAGATGGAAGAGCAAATGCAGCAGAGCGGAGAAGAACAGCAAGAAGAGGATATGAAAGCTTTGAGACAATTGTTGGAAAATTTAGTAGGACTTTCATTTGACCAAGAAGATTTGATTGGAGATTTTGGAAATACTACAGTAAACACGCCTAAGTATGTAAGTTTGGTGGAACAACAACATAAATTGAAGGGAGATTTTAAATTGATCCAAGATAGTCTTGTAGCTCTAAGTAGCCGAGTTTTTCAAATAGAATCTTTCGTTACAGAGAAGATTACCACCATCAATCATCATTTCAAAAAGGGAATTGAAGTTTTAGAAGCACGAAAAACAAACATGGCACAAGACCATCAACAGCGAATCATGAAAAATGTCAATGATTTGGCTTTGATGTTGAGTGAAGTAATGCAGCAAATGCAACAAGCGATGTCCAAGAAAAAGCCAGGTCAAGGAATGTGTGAAAATCCAGGGGGATCAAATCCAAATGGAAAAGCCAAACCATCCGACAAACCCTCGTCTAGTGCTCAAGAATCTCTAAACGCAATGATGAAAAAGATGAAAGAAGGGATGCAGAAAGGGAAACAGGGAGAAGGCTCTTCTAAGGAATTTGCAGAAATGGCAGCTCGCCAAGCCGCTATCCGAAAAGCATTGGAAAAGAAACAAGGAGAGAAACGTGGTCAAGGGAAAGGCTCAAAAGAATTGCAGGAAATGATAAATCAAATGAACAAAATCGAAACAGATTTAGTGAATAAGCGTTTAACCAATCAGATGCTGAAGCGACAAGAACAGATTTTGACTCGGTTATTGAAGCACGAAAAAGCAGAAAGACAGCGTGAATATGATAATAAGAGAAAAGCAGAAGTCGGTCGTGAAAGTGATCGAAAAACGCCTCCAGAACTAGAAGAATACATTAAAAAACGACAAGCAGAGATAGAAATGTTTAAAACCGTTTCACCAACATTGAAACCTTACTACAAATTTTTAGTAGAAGAATACTTTAAGCAACTAAAGAAAAAATAAACAAACCGATTCTAAAAACAAAGAATTAATTAGTTGGAAGTCTAATTATTTCAAAAAAAAAACACCGACTCCCTTTAGCATTATCCATTTTTTGTCATTTTTATTGAAATGGCTAAACAAAACAATTTTTATTATGATGGAAAATAGCCTTAGACAGTCAGGACAACCTTTTAATATGAGCAACAATTCTCGAAGAATACTTAGATCAAATAATTTTATGATTATAGCTTCTGACGCCACTAATTTGGGTAAAGTAGAACGACTTATTGATGGGATCGTAGAAGAGCATAAGATTCCATCTAGTTTATATGGCAATATCTTGATCAGTGTCACAGAAGCGGTGACCAATGCCATTACTCATGGAAATGCCAAGGATTTGTCCAAGGATGTGAGCATTAGTTTTCGAGTCAATGAAAATAAATTATCGTTTAAAATTCAAGATGAGGGATATGGCTTTGATTACGAGAATATCCCAGATCCAACGGCTCCAGAAAACATCTTAAATCTAGGAGGACGAGGTATCTTTTTGATGAAACAGCTCTCTGATGGAGTAGCATTTGAAAATAATGGAAGTGTAGTTGAGATATTTTTTAATATTTAATCTGATTTTTGTAATTTCGGATTTATTAAATAAATTCAACGCTCTACATGGAAATCTTCCCTAATGAAGAAAATATAAGTAATGAAATCAATTTCTTTTCAGAGGAAATTGATTTTGTTTTAAGTGATGAATCCATTATTTCTAAATGGATTCTCAATACCATTCAATCAGAGCAAAAAACACTCCAATCTGTCAATTACATTTTTTGTAATGACACTTATCTTCACAAACTTAATGTCGAATATCTAAATCATGATACCTTGACAGATGTGATTTCATTTCAAAACGAAATTGATCCTATCGAAGGGGATATTTTCATTTCAGTAGAGCGTGTTAAAGCCAATGCACTAGAACTAAAACAACCCTTTCATCGTGAATTACATCGTGTGATTATTCATGGAATGCTTCACTTTTGTGGGTATAAGGATAAGACGGTATTGGAGGCTCGTGTTATGCGGGAGAAGGAGGGGTTTTATTTGGGGGCGTTTGAGGTGCTGTGAGAGATTTGAATTGTTTTGGTACTCTTCATGATAGGATTTTTCTTATATTTGTAAATGTTAGGGTGTGATTTAAGTTAGAAA
>CAZOHX010000029.1:0-11795 GCA_964579315.1 uncultured Saprospiraceae bacterium | reverse complement strand
CCAATTGACTATTATCTGCTGTAATACAAGGGAGATACTCTGCATGCTTTGTATTGATTAATGAACTGATGGGTTTTGGATCAAAAGGTACAGGATTTTTCATAGCATTTTTTATAAATGCAATATTTTGAATTTGAATTTTAGCTTTTGCTGCTAATTTTTTACTATGTTTTTTTGAAGATATATATGCTTTGAAATGTTCTATGGCTTCGTCATATTTTTTTTGTTTTCGTTCGGATGTAGCAAGCGTGTAATACACTTTGGAATTGTAATCCTTTTTTAAATTCAGTATTTTTTCAAAACCTTCTTCAGCAACGGGATAATTTCCACGCATATAGAAAATAGCTGATTTTTGAATCATTGCATCTATAAAAGTGGGTTGTAGTTTTAGAGCTTTATTGAAATCTTTTAGAGCCTTGTCAAATTTATCATTTTTTACATACTGAATGCCTCTTTTATACATTGCCAACGCTTTTTTATTGGCAGTTTTTCTTGTGACAACAGTTTGGGCATGAACGGAAAAGTTCAGACCAAAAAAAAGTAAACTGATGATGAGTGTTAATCGCATTAATTTTGTTTTTATTCTTAAAGTCTTATACTTGATTATAACGATAATACTTGAAAAAATCATGCCTTTTTCTTGTAAATTTATCCAAAATTAAAAAAGCCTTTCAGTTTTACTGAAAGGCTTTTAATAATATTTTTATTTCAAATTTTAATCTTCATAGATTCGAAGCTCTTGAATAAGACTTTTTCCGCCTTTCGTTGTCGTGTAAATATATACCCGATACTCTGTGCTTCCTGTTTTTAGATTTCCAATAAAGTATTTACCATCTTTCCCTTTAGATTGACCTTGATGGACTTTATTAAAAGATTTTGGGGGATGCTTAGCAAAAAAAGTTTTTACTATACTTTTTGCATCAGATTTTGAATAAACATCTTCATTATCTAGAATTTCTATCTCTACTTTTTTGTCAAAATATTTTGATAGTCCTTCGGCATCACCTTTACTAAGTGCAGTTGTTATTTGACCTAGATTGGGCATTGTCATTGCAAATTGCAATGCAACGATGAACAATAAATGTTTCATAATAATTAAGTTAAGTTAAATGAATATATTCCAAATTAAACTAGAACAATTCAAAATATTAAATATCAAATTTCGCTCCGAAAAACAAAAAATGAATTTTTCCTTTATATTAAAGACGTAAGATAGTCAAGATTAGTTACAAGTAATATTTTCAAAATTCTAGAACAATTTACGACTATTTATTGTATAAAACTTGATTATGTAGGTATAAATTGTATTTTTCAATACTTTTCTTAGATACTGATGGTAAATCATTGTACTTTCGTACGAAATTTAATAATATTTTATCACAAATTAAAACTATCAAAAATGAAAATTTCAAATTTTGTTATTTTTATCCTTGCAATTGGACTTGTAACGTTCTCATGCAAAAATAATTCAAAAAAAGCAGAAACGACAACAACAACAGCAAAGTCCGATAGTAAACCTGTAGAATCAGCTGTTCCACCATCTAATGCTTCAGGAAAGTATAGTGTAGATACTAAAAACAGCACTATCCATTGGACAGGGAAAAAAGTAATGGGTGCACATAATGGCATTATTAAATTGTCAAAAGGGGTTATCTCAGTTGCAAATGGACGAATCAAAGGGGGAGCCTTTGAAATAGATATGACTTCTATTGAAGACAAATCTATTGCAGATCCAAGTGATAAAGCTGATTTAGAAAATCATCTAAAATCACCAGATTTTTTCAATGCAGGAGAATATCCTCATGCTTATTTTACAATTACTAAAATTGAAGAATTGGAAAAGAATTTGCAAAACATAACTCACAAAATCTATGGAGATTTGCAAATTAAAGGGATTAAAAAGCCAGTTGAATTTAATGCAAGTATGGCTATTTTGGATGATAAAATTGCATTAGTTACTCCAAGTTTCACTATTAATCGTACAGATTGGGGTGTGAATTTTCACTCAGGTATTCTAGGCACTGTGAAAGATAAAATTATTGAAGACAATATTGGTCTAGTTATGGACATCAAAGCCAACAAAGTACAATAATCGAGAAAAAAGAGCAAACTAAAATATTTGGTTTGCTCTTTTATTTTTTACATTTTCTGATAAATTCCGTTTTCGAGGAAATGCCTAAGAGATTTGTCAGAGAACCATTTTTAATTTTAAATCATTTCTGTTTTTGGAAAAAGGACTTGTTATAAAATCTACGGGTAGTTGGTATAAAATTCGTTCGGAAACAAACGAAATTTTGGATTGTCGAATTAGTGGCAAATTTAGACTACAAGGAATCGTTTTAACAAATCCAGTAGCCGTAGGAGATTTGGTGTGGTTTCTTAGAGAAGATAAAAATAAATTAAAGGGGACTATTAAAAAAGTGGAAAATCGAAGGAATTATGTCGTTCGACAATCTCCTAGAAAAAAACATCAATTGCATCTTATTGCAAGTAATATCGATCAAGCGATAATCATTACCACTATTGTCGAGCCTATGGTCAAATTGGGTTTTATTGATCGATTTTTATTAATGACAGAGCCTCATAATATCCCAGTTACTATTGTTTTTAATAAGATTGATTTGTATTCAGAAGAAGATTTTATCATGCTAGAAAATGCTAGAGCAATCTATGATAAAATTGGGTATCAAACGATTGCGGTTTCGGCAATGTCGAATGAAAACTTAGACGCATTTAAAGATATATTAAAAGACAAAACAACCTTAATAGGGGGGCAGTCTGGTGTCGGAAAATCAAGTTTGGTGAATGCCATCGCACCTAATTTGGAATTACATACTTTTGAAATTTCGGATCATTCTGGGAAAGGACAGCATACTACTACTTTTGCGGAGATGTACGATTTAGAGTTTGGTGGAAATATTATTGATACACCAGGGATAAAAACTTTATCTTTTACCAATTTAGAGCCTTTGGAGATTACGCATAATTTCCGTGAATTTTTTAAATTATCGGATAATTGTAAGTATTCAAACTGTGCTCATCGTGATGAACCTAATTGTGCTGTAAAAACAGCTTTGGAGAATGGCGATATTAGTATTATTCGTTATCAGAATTATTTGTCTATTTTAGAAGAAGTAGAAGATCAAAATTCGTGGGAACGTCATAAAAAGGGAATCTGATTTGCGAAATAGTCATATGATATCATTTCATTCCCAACCAGTAGATTTTTAAAAAAAACGCAGGACACAAACAGTAAAACTGATGTGCCCTGCTAACCAAAAAACCAAATGAAATTCTGTAATCTATTTCTTTGCCATTTGAAAATGACTAAAATATTTCCCTAATAGGTTACTCATCTTAATTACATCTTCTTGCTTTCCTTCTTTTATTCCACTAATGGCAGTCAGCATTGGGTGAAGTACAATGTGTAATTGATCATGATCAGGACCTGTCATATCACATTTATTGATTATAGTTTGAGATTCTTTTCCTAAATCTTCTCCTAATTTTGCAAAGTCGGTTGATTTTTCTTTCGCAAAAGCGATTAATATCTTTTGCATATTTACCATACCTACTTGTGTTGCATCATTTACAATCCATTTTTTGCCATTATTAAGGTGAAGTTTTTCTTCTTTTTCTGCTTCGTTGGCATGATGATCATCATGGTCATCATGATTTTTTGCGACTTGGGATGTATGTTCTTCTTTATTTTTAGTACTATTATTACATGCCATTGAAAAACCAACAACAACAAGAGAAAGTACTAACCATTTTAATTTTGATAACATAATTTTAATTTTTAGATTTTATTTAGAATGGTGCAAAGTTAAAAACTATACTTTACTCTTGTATAAATCATATCATTTTTATCATAAGGTCCAAAAAGTCCAGCAACATCACCTGGTTTCAAATCGTATTCAGAATTGAAAAATAAATTGGTTCCAACTTCTATACTTATCTGGTCAAAGGGCATATAAAAAGCACGTAATCTACTAAAAGCATCCATGTGAGTCATTCCAAAATAAGTAAACCATTCTACTCGCAATTTTTCTCTAAACATAGATTTACTTACCAAAAGGGTTGCTAGGTTTTCTACTTCATTGAAAAATATATCATCATCATAATCGAGAATTCTTTTTTGTATAAACTGAGCAGATAGTCGCCAATCTCCAATAGTTTTATCCAAACCTATCACATAATTTAAATAATCTTTTTGCGATAAGGTTTCTTTTGCAAAAGGATTTTGAAAATATTTCCCTACATAATAAGCTGCTTCTCCACGAAGTATAAATCCTGCTATATCAGAGCTGAAACTTCCACCATACAAAGATATTCTATGATGTTGTGGTGTTACATCTAGCTTTATAATCTGATATTTGATAGTATCTTTGGTGCGAATGATATGAAAAGCAGGATCATCGTCCCAAGTGTAGCCTCCCATTAGTTGTAAGTCTATCCAACTATTATTTAAGGAATATCGTGCAAAGAATTCTCCATTTTCCAATTTTAAAGGAACTTGCTTTTTCTCAAAATGGAAAGTAGGTTTTATGGGAAAAGGCAATGACCTTGCCCAGATTGAATTGGCACTTGGTGGAATAGTTGGCGTAAATTGGGGAATCCAAACCAACTCCAAGCTATTTTCATCATTGATATAATAATCTGCTTTTATGGCATTGATCCCAATTCTTATTTCATTAAAATCCCTCAATAAAAACTCGGATAAATCCTTGGGAGTAACGACATCTGTAATAAAAACGCCATCTGCTTGTCCCCAGATAATTTGTTGCTTTCCAATTCTAATATCCATTTTCTTTGTAAAAAAATCAATATACATTTCTCGCAACCGCCACTCGATGGGTTTATTCATATAGTGGTATAAAAATGGATTTGCATAAAAGCCAATTTTGTCATTTTGTTGCTTGATTTCTAAATTGACTGTATTTTGAAAAATACTAAAGTCATTGGGAGATTGAGTCAACACACCCATATAGTTTCTGACAAAGCCATTAAATTCTATTTTGTGTGCTTCGTTATCTGGTTCATCATCTTGAGCTATCCCCAAAAAGGATATCAAACTAAAGATGCCTATAAATATGTATTTCATTTTTTTCATTTTTCTTTGCAAGATTTACAAATGTCTTGAGCATTAAAGCCCTTTCTGCATTGCACGCTGAGTGAATTTGGATTTGGAAAGCCCTTGATTGATTTTCAAATGAGTCAATGCAATAACTGTTTTTTGATTTTTCTGAACATTTTTCATGACTTGCTTTGTTGCAATCCAATATCCATCTATATGATCAAATTTTTCAATATTCAAAATCTTCAATAAATCACCGTCTTCATCATAAAATTCGACTTTCACAGGAATTTCTTTCTCTTTTGATACCCATCCAATCTTTTTGGAATATTGTTCTTCTTCTTTAGGAGTCACTTCAATTACCCAACAATCGTCTCCATCAATCGTCTCTTCTCGTAGTAATTTTTGGTTATCTTTTTCTGGAGAACGTCTTTCCATATCTTCATAAGTAAAATCTGACCCCATGAATTCGTTGTCTTTACTGGAATTTGAAATTCTCTTTACTTTTTTCAATGCAGGAAGATACAACCATTGGTCATCGTCTTCATTGGTGTCATCATAAGTCCAATTCATAAAAGATGTATTTTTCACGTCTGCTGGAGACTTAAAAAACATGATTTTCTTTTCAGTATCACCTTCATCTATAAAAAATTGGTGCAATCTTCTCACTCGCTCTTTTCCTTTTTTATTGATTAAGGTCATTGTCATATCCGATTGTCCAGAGTCTGGTGTTTTTCGATTATAAACTTTGTAAGCAATTTCTTTTGCTGTTTGAGCAATAGTAGCATCCATGAAAAATAAAGCAAACATTGCTAAAAATCCGATTTTCAATATTTTTGTATTCATGATTTATTATTTATTTGATTTTAATATTTATTTTTTTTTGAAATAAGTTTTTGTCACATACATTACTAGAAACATTACGGTGAGTGTCGCAATAAAACTGGTAAACATATTTAAAGAGACAATTGCACCCAATGCTTTATTGGGTTTAAATGCAGAAAGCGTTAAAACTAAAAAACCAAGTACTACGACAATTGCATTAAAAGAAATAGCACGTCCAGAATGAGCCATCGTTTTTGAAATAGTGAGATCCAAGTCACCTGTTTCTTCTGCGTTGATTTTATATCGATCAATAAAATGCACGGCGTAATCAATTCCAATTCCAATGGCAATGCTAGAGATTAAGGCGGTAGTCGTTTCCAATGGAATATTTAATAACCCTAAAACTCCAAACGAAATGACAGTCGTCAAGAAAATAGGAATCGTGGAAATCAATCCAATTTTTATACTCTTAAACATCATTGCTAAAAGAAGAAATACAATCACAAAAGATAGCAATAGACTCCGAATTTGTCCCGTCAAGATCAAGTCATTAAATACCATCACTTTATATCCAGATCCCGCAAAATTCAAATTGATTCCTAAATTTTTGAAATCATCTCGATAGGTATCAATCTCTGCTAATAAAGCATCTAATCCCTTAGAATTATCACTTTTTAATTGAAATCTCAGGTTTGCTATTTTGAAATCTTCATCTACTAGCTCCCAAAGTCGGTCTGAACCACCACTCATTTCATACAATAAGAAATATTGAGAGATTAAATTTTGGTTGTCAGGAATTTTATAAAAGGCTTTGTCATCTCCGTTTAATACCTTATTCATTCTTGTAATAAAATCATTGATAGATAGACTTCCACCTACTTCTGGAATATCATTTTCAATATTTTTAGCCACTTTTCCTATTAGTTTTAATACATCTGGTTTTTTAAATGTATTTTTATCTTCACTTTCGAGAATGACATTCAAACTGGTTGTTCCCATGAATTTGCTGTTTACAAATGCATCTGTTTTGACTAATTCACTGTCATTTGGGAAACGAGCTAGAAAGCTAGAGTTGATCCAAACTTTAGAAACCCCATATCCGAAAAATAAAATTATAGCGGCTGTCGTAATCCAAACCAATGCTTTCTTTTTTACAAGCGTATCAGCAAACGGCTTGGCGTGTTTTGTGAAAAAATCTGTTTTACCTTCTTTTTGTTTTCCTGCCTTGGGTAGTCCAAAAGCTTGTGTGAATACAGGTATTAAAACAAGTGAAAGTACCATGGCAATGATTACTCCAATAGCTGTAAATAACGCAAACCACCTTATGGGAATAATATCTGATGTCAGTAAGGATAAAAAGCCAATTGCGGTAGTTACAGAAGTCATGATGACAGGCTTCCACATCTGTGAAATCATGTCCTTGATTAAGTTTTCTTTGGTCCAGTCTGGATGATTTCTGATTTGTAGTTGCAAATGACTATAAATGTGAATACCATCCGCTACTCCAATAGCAATCAACATAACAGGAATCAAAGAAGATGGTGCATAAATGGGCACACCTACTCCTGCCATCAACCCAAATGTCCAAATTGCGGATAAAATAACTACCAACATTGTGGCTAGTGTGCCTTTAAAACTTCTCAAAACCGAAGCTAAAATCACTACAATCAGCAATAAAACGATAGGAAACATTTTTCTCATATCCTTGGGCATGAGACTTGCCATTGTTCCTTCCACGATGGGCTGACCTGCTATATAAATATTATCTCCATCACCACTATATTGGTTAGCGAGTGCTTCTATCTCTTCATAAAGTTCTTGTGAAAAGCTATTATCCTTTATTTTAGTCATGATAATGGTGGCTGTTTCATCTTCAGAAACGAGCCGTTTATATACCATTTCGTTGGTTTTTACCCCATTTTGAATATTTTTTAGAGCTTCTTCCGTTTTGGGAACTCTTTTAAAAAATTCTTCAATGACTAACTCGTCTCCTTCTGCCTTGATGTTATCAGCGGTGTAGAGCGAAAGCACATCATCTTTATCTTCTACGACATCCAATTTTTGAAGTTCCTTGGAGATTTTCTTGACTTTTTTGAGCGTTTCTGGATTGTAAATACCATTTTTATTTTCAACGGCAATCATAATCGCATCTCGAATATCAAAAATTTCTTCTACCTTATCACTGTAAACAAATGCAGGATGAGTTTTGGGCATATATTTATCCAGATTGGTTTCTAAATAAATATTTTTTTTGATACTAAATATTGATGCTCCAGTTATCAAGACCAATAAAATCAAGATAATTTTATTCCATTTTAGTAAATTGTTCATTTTATATTTAAGTTTGCTAGTATTAACTAACTATATCAAGTAAAAAAATATTATTGTTTCAAAATTTTATGTAAAGCTTTCCATAATACCACGCCTTCCTTTTCTAAATCAAAGCCCATTTTAGATAATCGCCATCTCAATACAGTAAATCTCATACTTCCCATAAATATGGTTGATAATTGTTCTTTATTTATGTCTTTTCTAATCGATCCATCCTCTTGTCCTTTAAGAATCACTTGTTCAAAAACTATTTTCTTCTGATTAAGAATCGAAAGCACTTGTTCTGAAAGCATTTTTTCATTTTGAAAACTTGTTTCTGCAAAAATAATCATAATAATTGCAGGATTTTTAACAAAATGACTAAATAAAAACTCGATAATATGTTCTAATTTTTCAATTCCGAGATTTTCAGTTTGCAAAATATTCATCATGACACCTTTGAAATCATCTTTGTAGTATTCTAAAATAGATGATATGATGACATTTTTATTTTTAAAATGACGATACAAAGCAGCTTCTGAAAATCCCATTTCTGTAGCTAGATTTTTAGTAGTAAGGTTTTGTATTCCTTTGTTTCCTACTAGTTTGGTAGCTGCTTGAATGATTTCCAGTTGTCGGTTTGTAAATTTCATGACGCAAAGTTAGTGAGTATTAACTATAAAAGCAAATTAATAATGAATTTTTTACAAAAATACAATTCTATTGATATTTTGCAACCATTTTCACGTAAAACTGTTTCCCGTTATTATCGGATTAGTTTATAAATTGAAATCAAAAACGAACAATATGTTGAATTTATTTAGAAAAGTCGCTATTTGGGAAGGTATCAGTTATTTAGTATTGATGACCAATATGATATTGAAAAGAATTTTTGTTTATACTGATTTGACGATGACACTCGGCATGATGCATGGTATTCTTTTTATTGGATATTGTATTTTATTAGCAATAGTGGCTAATAAGTATGGTTGGTCTTTAAAAACTATCGCTATCGCTTTTGTGGCATCATTGCTTCCTTTTGGAACTTTTGTCGCAGATAAAAAGATTTTCAGTAAGCAAGTAGCGTAAAAAAAGTTGAATCTTTTTTGGTTCTCATTCTTTAGATTGATGTTTGAAATAATGGTAAGTAGCTAGACATTATTCGAGTGTTTGTAGAAATATTACAACCCCAATAAATTAGGATTAAGTTTTGATGAGTTTTCGTCCAGACACTACTTAATGCACCAAAATTTGTTATCTTGGCATCATTATTTAAGAATCAAACTATCAACCATTATGAAAATATTATTTTTAATAATTCCTACACTTTTTATTTTTAGCTGTGGATCTGAATCGAGTAGTAAAAATGTAGCTTATAAAAATGCTGCAATGGGTATGCCCACCACTGAACGTTCAAAGGATATAGATGATGCTAAATCATTTTCAAAAAAATCTGGGACTTACGACCAAAACGAACCAATAGAACAAAAGCAAAGTAAGATTATTAAAAATGGGCAAATGAATATCGAAGTTGATGATATTTCTATCGCAAAACACCAAATAGATACTTTACTTTCCAAATATCAAGCTTATTATGGAAATGAGCAATTTGACAAATCGTCCTATCAATCCACCTATAGTTTAATCATTAGAGTTCCTTCTAAAAATTTTGAAAAATTAATTTCGGATATAGAATCTAATAAGGGAGATATTAAATCCAAGAATATAAATGCCAACGATGTGACTGAGTCCTATTATGATATTGTTACTAGATTGGAAAATAAAAGGGCATATCTTAAACAATATCAAGTGCTTTTGAAAAAGGCAAATTCAATAAAAGATATACTGGAAGTTCAAGAAAAAATACGTCGTTTATCTGAAGAAATAGATTCAGCAGTGGGTCGATTGAAATATATGGATAGTCAAGTTGATTTTAGTACCTTGACTTTGCAGATTTATCAACAGTTTGAACGAAAATTTGAACCGAGAAAAAGACATTTCTGGAGCCAAATATCTCGCTCTTTTAAAAATGGATTTGAAGGCTTTTTAGATTTTATATTAGGAATAGTTTCTATATGGCCGTTTATTTTAATACTTTTGGGCGTGTGGTTTTTTAGAAAGCGTATCAATTTTAAATTTTGGAAAAAGAGAAATTAAAGAGAATTGCCTTTAATCTAAATCGTCTTTTATGATGAGCACAATTGTGCCCCCAATTGGAAGCAAAAATTATAAATTATAGGCACGAGTTTTGTATAAACTAAAGAAAAATTAAAAAAAATGACAAATACTAAAGTAATGCGTTGGACAAATGTTTTTGTTTTTATTTCAATCCTAATTTTTGCTTTCGGATGTGTAGATGAGAAAAAACAAAATGAAGAAATTTTTAAAAAGTATTTTGAATTACCAGATAATCCAATCGTTAGAGGGGGAATTCGGGATCATTCTGATTTAGAAATTGGAATTAATGCTTATTTTTTAGGGGATTATGTGGGTGCAAAAAATGCACTAAAGCCGCTAGTAGAGAATGATCGATCAATTAATTTAGAAGCGTATTATTTTTATGCACATTCTTTTTTAGCAACGGATGATTATGATATGGCTGTACAATATTTTGAAGCAGCTCAGGAAAGATTGATTGGGCATATTGCTCAGCCAGCAGAATGGTATGCGGCTCTTACTCAAATCAAAAAGGGAGACAGAAAGGCTGCACGAAAAATATTGAAAAGTATTATTACCAAGGCAGATCATAAATATTATGATAAAGCCAATCAATTGTTGAAAGAAATTTAGGTAGCTTTTGGGATAAAAAATATGTTCAACTAATTATAAATTATCCTACTTTATGGGGTTGCAACATTTTTCAATGAATTTTGTATTAAAAAGCTTCCATTTTATAAAGAAAAAACTTATCTTTGCACTCATTTTAAAATATTCAATCAAAAGAAATAAAAAATATTGCCATGGAATCAATAGCAATAAGTGCAAAATCGAGAACAGAATTTGGGAAAAAAGCTAATAAAGCTTTACGTAGAGAAGGTCTAGTGCCTTGTGTGATGTATGGAGGAAAAGAAGTAAGACATTTTGCAGTAACACCAAAGGCTGTTAAATCAGCTGTTTATACATCAGAATTTAAACTTTCTAAAATCGACTTGGATGGTGCATCATATGATTGTATCATTAAAGATATTCAGTTTCACCCTGTGACGGATGAAATCGTTCATATGGATTTTATTGAGTTGGTGTCAGGGCAAAAAGTTAATGCAGAAATTCCTTTGAAGCCTGTAGGCGTTTCAAAGGGTGTACTTTTAGGAGGTAAATTGATGCAATTGGTACGACGAGTTAAAGTAAGAACTACTCCAGATAAATTAGTTGATTCCATGGAAGTCGATATTACTTCATTAGAATTAGGAGATTCTGCAAGAGTTAGAGATATTAATGTTCCTGAGGGTATTCAAGTAATGAATGATGGGGCGATTCCTGTTATGATGGTTGAAACTCCAAGAGCACTTAGAAGTGCTACAGCAGCAGAAAGTGAAGAAGTGGAAGCGGAAGCATAAACTTATTAATATAATAAATGAAAAGG
>CAZOHX010000028.1:0-11965 GCA_964579315.1 uncultured Saprospiraceae bacterium | reverse complement strand
GATGAAATTTTATCATTAATAGTATGGTCATTATTATCGTTACATATAACTCCAATTTGTGGTTTCCCTTCGCAAAAGTTTTTAAAATTACCATACCATGGCAATTGATGATTACCATAAAATTTAATATCCAATTGATTACAAATATTGGATAATTCACTTGGGAAACAACCTGATAAGCTATTGGATTGAAGATCTAGTTTTTTTAGATATGGAAAATTAGCAAAGACCTTAGGAATATCTCCACGAAGTTTATTTGAGTTGAGAAGAATCATATCAATACAACCTTGATCGTTTGTCGATAAACCATACCATTTGTCAAAGGGTTTTGAAGTGAGCCAATTTGTATTTTTATCCCAATGCTCTCCGTCTAACTCATTGTATATTATTGCTAAATTGGTAGAGTCTTCTTGCCTACAAGTTTCAATTTTTTCTTCTCCTTGACATTTGCAATCGGAAGTGATTTTATCTAAAATATTGTCATCAATTCCATCATTACAAGGAGCTCCTATTTGAATTGAATCAGCACAGAATTTAGTGAAATCTCCAAACCAAGAAAGTTTTGGATTATTGTAAAATTCGGCATGCTCTAAATTGCATAAATTTTTATAGGAATCTGGAAAACACCCATCAAAATCATTGTTTGATAAGTAAACCCCCCTTAGATTATCTAAATTTCCAATCCAATCGGGCAGCTTTCCACTAAGTTGATTGTTTTCTACATCAAAACCTTTGATATGGTTCAAATTTTCAAACGAACTTGGAATCTCTCCACTCAATTTGTTTTTATTAAGTGCAATCCTTTCAATTGCCGTTAGATTACCTAGTGATGCAGGAATTTCTCCTGTTAATTTATTTTCACTTATAAAAAGTACTTTTAATTTTGAGAGGTCACCCATCGATGAAGGGATACTTCCAGAAATATTATTATTTGACAAGTAGAGATATTTTAGGTATTTTAAATTTCCCATATCCTTAGGCAGCTCTTCATTTATTATATTATTGTATAGCCAAAGTTCTGTTAAATATTTAAGTTTTGTGACAGATTTAGGAAAATTTCCTTTTAAATTATTATTGTGAAGTTTAATTTTAGTCACGCATCCCTTTGAAGTTGTAGAAACACCATACCATGTATTAAGTGGCTTTGTAGAAAGCCAATCGTAATTATAGTGCCAATTGGGTCCATCTAAATCATGAAATAAATCAACAAGTATCATAGAGTCTTTTTTAAAACAACTGTCACTTACAGGAGTGCCCACACAGTTACAGTTTTCATCGATATGATCATTGACAGTATCTGGATTTCTGTCATTACAACGAACCCCTATTTGGTCATCTTGATAGCAAAATGAATTTACATTTCCTGACCAAGGTAACTTGGGATTATTCGCTAGATAAAGCTTATTCGCATTATTATTGCAATAAATTTTAAAAGTATCGGGAATACATCCACTGAAATTATTACCACTTAAATCGAGATTTTCAATTCCACTATAGGCTACAGGAAGTGTACCAGTCAAGTCATTATTTGACAAGTCAAGTCTTGTAATTTGTGGTAAATCACCTAAATCACTTGGTAATTCTCCTACTAATTGATTAACAGATAAATCTAACATTTCTAATTTTGTCAATTGCGATAATTGGTTTGGAATATTTCCAGTCAGTAAATTATTTCTTAAATTTAGGGACACAAGATTTTGTAAATTTCCAATTTCACTTGGAATCGTACCTCCCAGTTGGTTACCGACTAAGGTCAATTTCCTCAAATCTTCAAGTTTTTCTATATCCGTAGAAATTTCACCTGTTAATCGATTTTCTTCCAAATTTAATGTCCGTAAATGCTTTAAAGAATAGATTGAATTTGGAATTTCACCTTCTATTTTATTCCTTGATATTTTTAATTTTGTCAATTGCTTTAAATCGCCAATGTTATCTGGTAAAGTCCCAGATAAATTATAATTATTTATACTTATCTCAGTTACACAACCGTCACTATTTGTAGTGATGCCCGCCCAACTATTTAATGGTTTTGTAGATAGCCAATTATGATTATATGACCATTGTTCTCCATGTGTTGATTCATAAAGTGATTCTAAAACAGTATATCCTTCTAGGCGACAAGAGTCTATTTCTCCTTTGCAATCACAGTTTTCAGTTATGGAATCATTTTTATTTAAGAAGTCACCATCTTCACAGGGAGCACCTATTTGCACTTGTTTTTGACAATATTGATTAAAATTGCCAAAATATGGAAGTTTTGGATTATCGGTAAAATTGATATTTTTATCACAATTATCTAAAAAATGTTCGTCAAAACAACCAAACAAATTATTGGATGATAAATCAATAGTTTCGAGATGCTGAAAATCCATAATATCAGATGGGATTGCACCTGTTAGATTATTATCCGATAAATCAATAGCAATTACACATCCATTTCCATTAGTTTTTACACCATACCATTTTTCAAATCGAGTATGGGTCAACCAATTGGTTTTGTTTTTCCAATTTTCTCCATCTAAGGCATGATAGATATTCGCCAATAATAGAGAATCTGACGTTCTACATTGCTCTGGATTATAAGTTCCTGCACAAATACAATCTTCTGTAATTTTATCATCTTCAGTTTCTATATTATTATCATCACAAGCTGCACCAGCAAACGTTGTTTCACATTTAACAATTTTTGTCTTCCATAAACCATTCAATTGTGAAAAAATAAAGTAACTATGCTCTTCATTATGATTTCTAACTAAACTATTGATTCTTGATACAATAGCACTTTGATATTCTTTTGTTTCAATTCTTAAATTGAAGTCGAATATTGTTGGAGTATTCTTTAAGAAATAAAAATGATCATCTACATCAATTAAAAAAAATCTAGAAGAGAGATCAAAACTGATTCCAACATATTTATTTGCAATATTATATATCCGAGCATTTCCCACAACACCATTCAAGGACAAAATGATTGGGGCTTTACTTAGGTCTTTATACTTTTTTATGCTGCGATCAACAATGTAAAAGTGATTATTAACATATTTTATTTGAGCCTTATTAGAATTATCTGTAAATTTATTATTACTTTCTTCCAATAATTCCCAAGTTGCTCCATTGTTTACAGATGCATAAATATAATCATCAGATCTATACAAAAAGGTATCTTTTACAGCAATTAAGTCATTGACAAAATTGGCATCAAAGTTAATATCTGTCCAAGAATCCCCCAAATCATTTGAGGTAGCAAGTTGCTTATATCCAGTTATTATTAATTGGGTAGAATCTTTCTCATTTCTATATAATTTATAGGAGCCATCACGAATTGTTAACCACGCTTTATTATCAAAATCATATTTTTCAATTTTGAATAAATCAGCTCTAAAAATTGTATTTTGAATAATGACATAATTATCTCCCAATTCGGCTAAAAACTGAAAATCGGGGTCAAATTCAAAGTCGCTATTACTCATTTGTTTATAGACAATATCATTTGAAATAACAAAATTTTGATTGTTAAAAACAACTTGTTTTGAGATTTTATCTGCTATTATTCCAGTAATATTGAGTTCACTCCACGTCTTTCCAGCATCCGTTGATCTATATAAAATATGAGGATATTTACATGTAGCAAAAATAATATCATCAATTACAAAAAAATTGAGGGGCGTAGCAAGGTTTTCAGGAAACTTAGATAAATCATTTAAATCTTTACCTAGATAAATATCAGTTTCATTTTTTAAGAAATGAATTTGCTCTTTTACAGTATATTGTAGAATAGGAAAAGTAAATTCCTTTTTATCCCAATTTAGACCTTGGTCTTCACTGAAATAGATTTCATTTTTCCTAGTGGCAAAATACATGGTACTATCTATTACATTCAAAGTTAATTTGTCTTGTGCATCAAAAGGAATATCAATGGATTTAATCAATACTAAATCGGAATCTCTGAAAAATAAGACTTGATCATCTTTTACCGAAAGAAAATAGCCATCTATATAACTGGAGATATTTTGAACTGCACTCAATTGAGGATGGGTATAGCCTGTTCCATTTGGATAATAATGTTCAACAATCAAGGGGTAAGATGCTTCTCCCCAATAAAAATAAGATGATATATTGGTTACATGATTATAATAGGTTTCCTTGGTAGATTTATAATTTAGAAAAGCGAGTTTATCATTTGCAACACATAGTTTCTCAAATATATTCTTGTCAAAAGATGTTTTACTTCTATTTTCAATATAAGCGGACTCTTCAAATAAATGAGTAGATTCACTTGCTGTATATTTGGCTATTTTTAAACGCCGATTTTCGGTTGAAAATCCATTGAGTCCATTTACATAATGATGATCATAACTGGTTTTTTGTTTTGAAAAAACATGATTTGATGTAGAAGCAACGATGGATCTATGCCAAGGATACATACTAGTCTCCACCAATTGCCATGTAACTCCAAGATTATCACTTTTATAGATACTTGTTCCAGAATAGGCATAAAGTACTCCATCGTTTTGAGTAATTGCTAGGATTTCCCCTGGAATTCCTTCAACCCGCTCCCAATCAAATTTGAGATTGGTTTGCCCTATTGCTGTTCCAAATAAGAATGCAAATAATAGAATAAGTATATTTTTCATGCGATTATGTATTTAATTACTCCACAATAATTTTCTGCGTAGAAATATCTTTTTCAGTTGAAATTTGCAAATAATAAATCCCTTTGGGTATATATGAAATATCAACTTTTTCTTCAATTTGTTTTCCGTCTATTTCCTTTGAAATAATGGTTTGCCCCATCAAGGAAATAATACTCATGTTCATTTTTTCATGCTTTTTAGCATGAATAATTAAAGTAAACCGCCCATCATTAGGATTAGGAACAATCTGGATATTTTCAAGATTTTGAATATCATGATTTCCAACGGTCATTCCTGCACATTGACAATTTTCGTTGATGATGTCGTTGGTGGTGGTGGAGTCATGGTCGTTGCATGGGGCTCCTATTTGGGGATTACCATCACATATTTTACTAAAATAACCACGATAAGGTAACAAGTCGTTCCCAAAAAGATCAAAACGGATTTCTTTATTTCCACAAAATGAGTCTAAAATAGCTTGATCTATACAACCAGAAAAATTATTTTTTTCAAGAAATAATATTTCAAGATCGGAAAGTTTAGCTAATTCTTGTGGTAAATTGCCACTCAACTTATTATTTCGCAAATCTACATGAGTCAGATTAGGTAAGTCTCCAATATTTTCTGGAAGCTCTCCTGTAAGAGAGTTGTCTCTAAGATTAAGATATTTTAAATGAGATAAATTTGTAATTTCATTTGGAAACATTCCTGAAATATGAGTGCTACTTAAATTAATATTTACTAACTCTGGTAAATGAACCAATTCAATTGGAAAACTATCATTCAAAAAATTTAAAGCAAGATTAATAGATTTAAGGTGTGTAAGTTTTTCTATTTCATGAGGTATTGGTCCAGAAAGTTGATTCCAGCCTAATCCTATATATTTTAATTGGCTTAAATTTCCAATTTCCTTAGGAATTATCCCCGTAAGTTGATTACTTGATAGAGAGAAACCTTCTAAGTTGGAAAGATTAGAGATTTCGATGGGAATTTCACCTGAAAGTTCATTATGACTTAATACCAAAGATTTCAAACTATCCAGTTGCCCAATTTCTTTAGGTATTTTCCCTTTCAATTTATTGGAACTAATATTTAATTTTTCTAAAGAATGTAAGTTACCAATTTCCTTCGGCATTTTAGTGAATTCATTATTATGTAATACAAGTTCCTTAAGGTTTGATAGATTTCCAATTTCTCTCGGAATAGCTCCTGTCATTTTTCCACTAATAATGAGACTTTCTAAATTTTCTAGATTTCCAATTGTTTTTGGAATTGTTCCTATTAACCCTGTACTACCTCCTAATTCTATTTTTCTCAAATGGGTAAGATTCCCTATAGCAGAAGGTAACTTGTGGAAATTATAAGTAAAAATCTCAGTTACACACCCATCATCATCTGTAGTAATGCCATCCCATTTTCTAAGAGAAGCATCGGAATTCCAATTTTCCCATTTACTATTTCCTCCTCCAAAAGAATAAATTCGATGCAATGCAGTAGAATCATTTTTTCGACATGGACTTTCACTTACGGGCAATCCTACACAGGTACAATCCTCTTGTATATAAGCATTTTCAAAATGATCACCTGCTTCACATGATGCGCCAATTTGTGCTTCACCATCACATATTTTTTGAAAATCTCCTTGCAATGGCAATAAATCATTATGGCTAAAATTATAGCCTTTACCTTCATAATGTGCTATTTCATCCCCATCATGACCTTTGGTATAATTAGAATTATAGGGCAATTGACAAATATTGGGGAGCTCTGGGAAACAACCTGACAAATTGTTATAACTTAGATAGCATTTTTCTAAATGCTGTAAATCACTCAAACTTGATGGGATATTTCCAGTGATATGATTATTGTGTAAGGTTAAATTTTGTAACTGTTTCAATTGTCCTATTTCTTCGGGCAATTCACCTTGTAAATTACTAAACTTCAAATCAATAGATGTGACGCATCCATTGGAGTCTGTTTTGATTCCAAACCAATTCCCCAAACTTTCATCAGATAGCCATGCACTTCTTCCTCGCCAATTGGGCCCATTCAAGTTTTTGTAAAAAGTATGTAATATAGCTCTATCTTTTATGGAGCAATCATCTTCGATTACTTCTCCTTTACATTCACAGTTTTCTTGTATCTGATCATAATAAGTATTTGGATTATTGTCATCACAGGATGCTCCTATAAAACCAGCATCACATATCTGGAGAGTTGTTTTCCATATTGATAAATCGTCTTGTATGGTATAAAGTTCCTTATCATCCAAAAATAGATTTGTAACAACATTTAAATTTTGTTTTATAGAAAATACCTCATCTTGTTTATCAATAATGTAAAACTCATTATATTTTCCCATTGCCATAAATTCATCAAATTTAAAAATTCGATGTCTTGATACAAAATTTGACGAAAATCCTCCTAGAACAATTGGTTGTTTTGTAATATCATCATATTTAGATATTGAATTTCCTACAACATAGATGGCATTGTTAAAGTATTCAGCATCAGCATATTCCCCAATTCTACCATGTTTTTGCCAATCTCCATTTCCAATTTTAGAAAATAATTTATCATATGTGGTGAGTATTATGGTATCATTGATCGCAAGAATATCAGCAACCAATACATGGGGGAAATTTAATGGTGTTGATGTCCAAGTAGCACCATTATCTTCAGAAGTATGAAGCATTTTTTGCCCATAAGCAACAAGTTGATTGCTTCTTATGTTTTTAGTCAGATTTTTGAACTCTATATCTCCATTTTTTAATGGAATCCATTGCTTATTTTCAAGCTTAAAATATCCAAATTCATTTTTTCGGACAACAAGTTCTCCAAGATGAAATATTTCTCCAGGTGCATTTAGATATTGATGGTTATCTTCATTTTGTTCTTGATTATTTTCATCCAGAAAAAAGAGTTTGTTATTTCTAATTGTATAAATTTTTGAATCAAAATATCTAATTTTATTAGTGGTATAAATGGTATCCCAATTTACTCCATTGTCAAAACTCCTAAAAAATATATTGGAATATTTTTTTGTAGCAATTATTAAATTATCAAATGGGAAAAAATCTGCAAACTTGTCAAATTTAATACTCGATTTTGTTAAACTATCTAGGTTCGTTCCGATGTAATCATATTTAGTAGTATGGACAATATGAAAACCATTTTTAATCTCATGACTTCGAAAATCTCCATCGATATCTAGGTTTTGGTCTATTCTTTCCCAACTATCTCCTTTGTCATCTGATTTGTAAAAGTGGAGCGAATAACTAGATGGTAAATAAATTATACCATCTAAAACACTCAATTTAGCCAATTCAAATTTTTCAATTGGAAGTATTTTTTTATGTAAAACTTCTAAATTAGTGGAATCAATTAAGTATAATGTATCAAAAACAGTTGATATTAATTCAGAATCTATTATGTTGGATATATTGCTCAAAACATCAAAATCTCGGTGTTCTTCAATTACTCTTTTACCCGTTGAGAAATCAAAATAGGATGTTTTTAAATTGGTTTTTTTGTCATTGATAATGAATGAAAAATAGGTGTAATTATAAAAACTTCCATTGTCATTTGGACTAGCACTATGAAACCGATTTCTGTAATACATGAATTGGTCATTGGGAAGTATTGTATGACGAAAGGTTGTAACACCTTCAGTTATAGGTTCACCAAAAAAGCCTTTTGCACTAAAATAATTTTCTGAACTGAAAGAATTAATTGCACATCCATTTTGAACAAATGATTCATAATATGCTGGGGAGTTAGATGTACCTTCACCTGAAATTGTTTTTCTGTATAGTACTTCATTTTGATTTATTGTAAGTATATTTATTGAGCCTTCTTCTGCGTTACATTCCTTCTTCCAAGTTGCACCGTTATCTATACTTATTTGTGTGAAATTTTTCCCAATGCCATACAAAGTATCGTTGGATTGAATGATAGCTTGGATTTTTTCATAAGGTTCGATTTGATGAACTCGCTCCCAATTCAAATCAATAAATTGCTGAGAAAAAGATGTAAAGCTTAAAAGAATCAACAGAAGGGTAATAATATTTTTCATAAGATTTAATTTTTGTGATAAATACAGCCCACAATATAATTAAATCTCCCAAATAAACAACATATATTTAGTTACAAAACACTCAAAAACATGATTTTACAAAAAAAGAGAGCCAAATTTTAGCTCTCTCTCTCAAAAATCTATAAATATGAATTAATTTTCATTACATACTACATCTACTGACACCCTTTTCGACATATTACTTTCTTTGATCAATTGATTTAGTGCATCCATATCAATATCCACTTCCAAACTCATCATCACAAAATTGTCGGGTTCATGGACCAAAAAAATAACGTTTTTAACGGAATTTCCTTCTTCCTGAATCATGATATTTATTTTTGATCCTTTATCTCGTATTGAAATCAAATCTTCATAGGAATCTTGATGCAAACTGCGTATCAAACTCGTAATATCATCTTTCAATGTGGCTTTTTCTTTTTCGATGACCATGAATTTTCCTTTTTTGACATCGCCAGATAATTTGATCGCCAATTTCATTTCATCTGTCCCGTCATCTGCCATTTTTAATACTAATTTTCCCAAGCCCATCATCCAACTATTTACGTTGAATTTGGTGACACTTTCTTCGCTTCTATCGTACTTTTTGTAAAATTGTTTTATCGCTCTGTTTTGGGCAAATGTGATGTTTGTGATGAATATCATCGCTATGATTACTATTATGTTCTTTTTCATGTCTTTATTTTTGATGAATAAATTTTTATTGGTTTGTTTCCTTTGGGTTTTTATCCGTTTGGGTTTTCATCCCATTTGGGTTTTCACCCATAGCTAATTTTGGTGAACCTACCATCCAATTGTAAGTAGGCAGGCCCTTTGGGTTCTTAACAACTGATAACTAATTAAGGTCGTATATCCTTTAAATGTTCCGCTCCTTTTACGTCAATTTTATTGGATAATTTTTGAATTTTGTTTAAATCTATTTTTCCAAGAAAACTCAATAATACAAAATCATCTTTTCCGCCTACTAGAAGTAATAATTCATCTATGACATTATTGTTTTCTCGTACCCAGAATCGTACATTCTCACCTTCACTTTTTACAGACATTAAGGATTCATAATTGGATGTATTGAATTTTGACATGGCTTCTTTATACAATTCCATCGGTCTTTTTTCGGATGTCAATATTCGCAATCCCTTGATATCTTTCAACATATCAATCGCTTCTTGGTCTTCTGAATCTTCTAAATCTAGCTTTGAAATCATATTAAACATCTTATTACCGATATAAATAGATGTAAAATCATCGTCTTCCATATAATTGGAGAAAAATTTTGAAATGGCATCTCCCTGTGCTTGTGTTTGAATTGAAAAACTTATTGCTACTAAAAAAATCATTAAATATTTCATGTTTTTAATTTTTAAATGTTAATAAATAAAATGTATATAAAAACAATGCGCACTTGTTTTGAAATTAGTTTATAATCATACCTATAACTCCAATGAGATTGCCCCATTGCACTGAAATACAGACAATACAAAGTGTGTTACTCATCATACGATAAGCAATGATTTTATATCATCCTTGAATTATCTTTTAAATATTATTGGCTGAAATGCCAACTTAGTTTTGTGTGTTTTTTTACTTAAGTAGGTGGACATATGTTTTTGTGTGTATATTTTTAGATAGATTTTGTTCAAATCGACATAAAAAGCACAGTAATAGCCTAGCTATTGCGAGTATTTTTATGGAAGAGTTGGGCAAAATATAACAAAAAGATATATGTAAAAATATGTGTCCACTTACTTAATCATTAAATTTTTTTTTTGAATTTAAATTTGTTAATGATATGTAAATCTGTGTTTCAAAAGGGAGACGCAAGTGGATTTAAAAAAGTTAACAAATTGTAAATATTTTTTTTTAAAATGTAATTTAAGTGATGAAATATTGAGCTTTCCAACATCGTAATTATTTGATATTACAAAGATGAATCAATAGGGGTTAAAAATAAAACAAAACTGATGAACGTAGCGATTTTCATGATGAAATCGATTATTCTTTAAAAAGACCCACCTTTTTTCGCACCCATTCATCCATATCTTCCTTTTTAACGCCCAAACTTTTTTCCAAAATCCTATAAAAATCTTCCGTTTCTTTCCCTTGCCCCATGACATTATCGAGATATTCAAATCCATGTTTCTCTATAATCTCATTAATAATCAAGACACCAATATTATATTTAAATTGTAAATCAAAGCTGTCATTTTTGAAATATTGTAAAGTATCAATGTCTGAAAGTTGATAATCAGGATACGCTTTAGCAAAGCTATTCAATTCTGTCAAATGCCATTCAAAGGGCAATTCTCTACTTCCACCAAGATAGGTAGCCAATCCTTCATCAAACCATATATGAGAATTTTTCCACCTTTGCCTAGAATACAAATGCACCAATTCATGCGTATAAATCGCTTTGCCATTACCCGCATAAATAATATGATTATAAGTATCTGCCATTCCGCCAGATTGATCCGAAAAATATTTGGCTGGATGCAAATCATATCCTTGAACATCAAATACATTTCTAGAAAATTTGCATTGAAAATAGTCAAATTCGATGGGTTCCAATCCAAATTTAGCAGCTAATTCATCATTAAAACTATCAAAATAGACAGCATCTTTCATATTCAGATTATCATTCCAATCATAATAATAGTCAATATTTCCCACTTTTTTGTGTTGCCATTTCGTTTTGACAATTTGTGGATTAGACATAAAACGAATATTTTTATATTCCAATTTGGCAAAAACAGAAAATTGATAGGCGGGATAAATAGTATCCGCATTTTGAGTTATCAAGCTATTTTTAATACAATATAAATTTGAATCAATTGGATATATGCCTAAAATATTCAAATAATGATGCACCAATACATCTTTATTGATTACTTCTTGAAGTGGCATCATTGGATATGGCATTTTCATAGAACAAACCAAGTCTTCGCTATCCCACTCGTAATATAGGTTTTTATGAAGGAAAGATTCCCACTTTTTCAATATTTTTAGTTCAGGATTAGTTTGAGCATTTCGCACATATGGTGAAATATGAATTTCAATGTCCTGATTATCTTCCTTATCAACACTAGCCCTATGACATCCAACAAAAAGTAAAATATGGAGTAAAATAATCATGTTCAATTTTTTCATAATTGTATGATTCAATTTCCAAAACAATTCTTCCTTCCCTTTTTTTGTGATTTTCATATCCATATATTACGTTTTTTTTTGTAATATTGTC
>CAZOHX010000027.1:9250-11991 GCA_964579315.1 uncultured Saprospiraceae bacterium | reverse complement strand
ACCTAAATATGGGACAAATGATTGATGTTAGTGATTTAAATACAGGGGTTTATATTATGGAATTGATTACTCCAAAGGGAAAGGAATGGTATAAATTGGTTGTGGAATAGCTCATCTATAAACTAATTTCCAAATATTTATACAAACGTTTGCACAAAAATAATTTGGCTTTCATGTTGAATATTGTTTGAAAAGTTTGGAAAAAACATATTTGTCAAAATTTTCATTGTATTTTTTAGTGAAATATTATGAGAAAAACTATCTTTAGGGCAAATATATTTTATGAAAAAACTATACACACTCCTTTTTATATTATCTATGAATGTCTTAACTGCCCAAGAAGTAGTTGGATATCTACCTTATTATAAATTTGGATATTTAGAAAATATTGATTTTTCGAAAATTACACAAGTCAATATTGCCTTCGGAAATCCTAAACCCAATGGCGATATTTATTTGCCAAGTGGAGAAATTGCACCTGTTGTGCAGAAAGCAAAAGCAAATGATGTTGTTCCCTATATTTCTTTGGGTGGGGGATTGACCGCCGAATGGAAGTCTATTTACAAAAAGCTGATGACCAAGCAAAATACACCTGCCTTTTGTCAGAAAATAAAGGATTTTTGTTTGAAAAATGAATTGCAAGGGGTGGATATGGATTTGGAATGGAGTAACGTCACCGATTTATATTCTGATTTTGTAATTACTTTAAACGATACTTTAGATGCTTATGGATTGGGTCTTACTGCTGCCTTCCCTGGTACTACTCGTTACAGCAATGTAAGTGACAAGGCCTTGGCGGTTTTCGATGTAATCAATATGATGGTATATGACTATACAGGTCCGTGGGATCCATCCAATCCAGGACAACATTCTCCATATTCACGGGCTGTTGAATCCATAAAATATTGGACAAGCCAAGGAGTTTCGTTGTCAAAATTGACATTAGGCGTACCTTTTTATGGCTATGATTTTACCAATTCTTCTAATGTGAAATCTTTTACGTTTTGGAGTATTGTCCAGGACAATCCTAATAATGCTACCAAAAATCAAGTGGGTAAGAAATATTACAATGGTATGACATTGATTGGTGCAAAAGCTAAATTGGCGAAAAGTAAAAATTTATTAGGCATTATGATTTGGGAGTTGGGGCAGGATGCTTTTGAAAGTGAAAAAGAGTACTCATTATTGGGAGTCATCTCACAGGAAATGGTAGCAAATGATGATATTCCATCAGAACAAAATCATATTTTGGTTTATCCCAATCCAGTTTATGATATTTTGAATTTAGAATCTAATATGGATTATCAAGAAGATGTAAAAATAAGCATTTTTGATATGAATGGAAAAATCGTATCTAGGAATATTTATGATTTTAATAACCGAATTCAACTCGATTTAAGTGAATTGCCATCAGGAATGTATTTTTATACCATATTGAGTAATGAAAATATGGTTACGGGTAAAATTAGTAAGTTGTAAATTAGGGTATTAAAATCAATTATCAATTATCAATAAAATAAAACAAAATGAAAGATCACACAAAAGCTCACGCCTATTGGAAAGAGAATCTGAGATATCTTTTCATCTTATTATCTATTTGGTTTGCTGTTTCATACGGAGCAGGAATTCTTTTTAAAGACAGTTTAAATACCATTAGATTGGGCGGATTTAAGCTAGGATTTTGGTTTGCACAACAAGGTTCTATCTATGTCTTTGTGATTTTGATTTATGTTTATATCCGATGGATGAATAAATTGGATAAGAAGTATGGATATGATGACCCTTTTTAATTGTTAATTACGAATTACGAATTAGGAATTACGAATTATTTTTCAAAATAGGTATTTTTCTCATACAAGTGGGATGATTTTTTATGATATAGGATGTAAAAATAAAAAAAATGACAGTACAAACTTGGACATGGCTATTAGTAGGATTAACCTTCGCCTTATATTTCGGAATTGCCATTTGGGCACGAGTCGGATCTACCAAAGAATTTTATGTAGCAGATGGAGACGTGTCTCCACTAGCCAACGGAATGGCAACTGCTGCCGATTGGATGAGTGCTGCATCATTTATTTCCATGGCAGGATTAATATCTTTTAGTGGATATGATGGTTCTGTTTATTTGATGGGTTGGACGGGAGGATATGTGCTCTTGGCATTACTTTTAGCTCCATATTTACGGAAATTTGGAAAATTTACTGTGCCCGATTTTATCGGAGATCGTTATTACTCCAATATTGCTCGATCTGTTGCAGTAATTTGTGCCTTGATTGTATCTTTCACCTATATTGCGGGGCAGATGAGAGGGGTTGGCATTGTGTTTTCTCAGTTTTTACAGGTAGATATAACGCTAGGTGTCATTATTGGAATGTCTGTCGTTTTGGTTTTTGCCTTTTTAGGTGGAATGAAAGGAATTACTTATACCCAAGTGGCACAATATTGTGTGTTGATTTTTGCCTTTATGGTACCTGCGATTTTTATTTCTTTGCAAATGACGGGGAATATTATTCCGCAGATTGGGATGGGAGGGACTGTTCAAGATGGGACCTATCTTTTAGATAAATTAGATGCATTACATACTCAATTGGGTTTTAAAGAATATACACTTGGATCAAAATCTACGCTTGACGTGTTTATGATTACTTTGGCATTGATGGTGGGAACGGCAGGATTGCCACATGTCATCGTTAGATTTTTTACCGTCCCCAAAGTGAAAGATGCTAGAAAATCTGCAG
>CAZOHX010000027.1:0-9240 GCA_964579315.1 uncultured Saprospiraceae bacterium | reverse complement strand
GGGCTTTGTTGTTTATTGCGATATTATATACTACTGCACCCGCAATTGCGGTTTTTTCTCGTACCAATTTAATTGAAACCGTAAGTGATCATTCCTACGAATCAATGCCAAGTTGGTTTAAAAATTGGGAAAATACAGGTTTAATCGCTTGGGCAGATAAAAATGGTGATGGCAAAATCCAATATGTAAATGGGAATGCACTTACTGGGAAAAAACCGATTTTTACCGAACAAAGAGGTAAATATGGGGAAAGATTGATTTCAAATGCAAGTATTACCGCTGCTAATGAATTGTACGTCGATCGAGATATTATGGTTTTAGCCAATCCTGAGATAGCGAATTTACCTGCTTGGGTGATTGCTTTGGTTGCTGCAGGAGGTTTGGCAGCAGCATTATCTACTGCGGCAGGTTTGTTGTTGGTAATTTCTACATCTATTTCCCATGATTTGATAAAAAAACAATTGAGACCAAATATTTCGGATAAAGGGGAATTGCGTGCAGCCAGAATTAGTATTGTCGTTGCTATCATTGTTGCTGGTATTTTTGGTATTTATCCACCAGGTTTTGTAGCTGCGGTGGTCGCTTTGGCATTTGGCTTGGCTGCGGCATCTTTTTTCCCTGCTATCATTATGGGCATTTTTGACAAAAGAATGAATAAAGAAGGAGCCGTCGCAGGTATGGTGGTTGGGATAGTCTTAATGTTGTTTTATATGATTCGTTTTAAAACGGGATTAATAGGGGTAATGAATCCGTTACCAAAATCTGAGTGGTGGTTTGGAATCTCTCCCGAAGGATTTGGAAGTATTGCAATGTTTGTGAATGTGATAGTTTCTCTTGTAATTTCTAGATTGACACCAGCACCTCCTATGGAAGTGCAAGAGTTGGTGGAGCGTATTCGCATCCCGGGGGAATAAGATGGATAATTAATCCATACTTTCCGCAACTTGACACATGCATTTAGCGTTTTCTACTTTGTGGAAAGAGACTGCATTGACTAGACTAGATATTTAAAGAATTTATGAGCAACCTTACATTTCAATATCCTAATTGGTACCTATTATTATGTGTTTTACTTGGATTGGGATATGCGATTTTACTGTATTTTAGAGACAATCGATTTAAAGATACTGGATCTTGGACAAATTTGGTTTTGGGAGCATTGCGGTTTGTGGCAGTTTCTGCCTTGAGCTTATTACTCCTTTCTCCTTTATTAAAATCCTTGATTTCTACTACTCAAAAACCCATAGTGGTTATTGGTAAAGATGTTTCTGAATCTATAAAAGAAGGCATGTCTGCGGATGAATTGACGTCTTACAATGCGTCTTTTAATCAGCTGACCAATGATTTGAAAGAAAAGTATGATGTGAAAATCTATGCTTTCGGAAGTGCTGTTCGTGAAAATCCAACAGATTCTTTATTCGATAAATCAACGAATATTTCTGAATTTTTAACCTATTTATATGATACCTATAGCCATCAGAATCTAGGGGCAGTAATCATGGCAACGGATGGAATTTATAATGAAGGAAGTAATCCAATTTATGCAGGAGCTAAATTATCTGCACCGATTTATACCGTTGCATTGGGGGATACGACTCCTCGGAGAGACTTGATTGTAAAACGAGTTTTTTATAATAAAATCGTCTATCTGGGAGATAAATTTAGTATTCAGGTAGATGTCGCAGCCAATAATTGTCTTGGTGAGCAAACTAGTTTGACCATTTCAAAAATAAATGATGGTAGCCAACAAACGATAAAATCTGTTCCAATTGCTATCAATCGACAAAATTTCTTTACAACAAAAGAAGTGATTTTAAATGCTAATCAAGCAGGGGTACAACATTTTAGAATTACTGTGAATAAGGTGAAAAATGAAGTGACCGTTGCCAATAATACCAAGGATATTTATATTGATGTACTTGATGCACGGCAGAAAATTTTATTGCTCGCAGGAGCACCACATCCAGATATTGCTGCTTTGAGAGATGTTTTGAAGTCTAATAAGAATTATCAAGTGGATGTGAAATATGTAGGCAATTCTGATATAAATGTGGCTCAATATGATTTTGCCATTTTGCATGGAATTCCTTCCAAATCTCAAAGTACAGATGCGATTCTCAATATTTTGAATCAGAAAAATATTCCAAGATTATTCATTGTGAGTTCTAAAACGGATATCCAGAAATTAGATTTAGTACAAGATGTCGTTTCTATATCTGGAGATGGTTCCAATATAAATGATGTACAGGCGATTGTGGCGAATAATTTTAGTTTGTTTACACTTGATGACAATTTAAAGAAAGAATTGAGCCGTTTTCCGCCTGCAAATGCTCCCTTTGGAGAATACAAAGAAGGGGGAAATGCTTTTACTTTTTTATATCAAAGGATAGGAAAGGTGGACACCAAATATCCGCTTCTTATTTTTGGAGAGCGGCAAAATATAAAAACGGGAGTCTTATGTGCAAGCGGAATTTGGAAGTGGAGGTTGTTTGATTTCCTACAACACCAAAATCATGATATTTTTGATGGATTTATTGGTAAAACCATTCAATATCTATCGGTCAAGGAAGATAAAAGGAAGTTTCGTGTAAATTTGACACAGAATATTTTTAAAGAAAATGAGAAAATTTATTTTGATGCTCAATTATATAATGATAGTTATGAATTGATTAATGACCCCGATGCTCAATTGGTCATTACTAATGGAGAAGGTAAAGAATTTAAATTTACTTTTAGTAGAAAAGGCAAAAGTTATGGGCTCAATGCAGGTATTTTCCCTGTGGGTAATTATACGTATTTGGGAATGGTCAATTATGAAGGAAAATTATTGAAAAATTCAGGTAAATTTAGTGTAAAACCTGTCCAATTAGAAGTTTTTGAATCAACTGCCAATCATAGTATGCTCAAATTGTTGAGCGAAAAATTTGGTGGAACAATGGTATTTCCCGATAAAATATCCACTATTTCAAATCTCCTTGAATCTAAAGGTACTGTTAAACCTATTATCTATCAAACGACTAAAACAAGATCCGTTATCAACCTTCGTTGGATTTTCTTTTTATTGAGTGGATTATTGATTTTGGAGTGGTTCTTACGCCGATTTTGGGGTGGATATTAACTGAAAACTAGTAAATGATAACTGAAGAAATTTGTATCTTTACAAGGAATTAACAATCTGAAAAACATGAAACCATTTATTTATAGAATTTGCTTTCTTTTATTATCATTTAGTTTTTCATTGCATGCACAGGTTTTTGTGTCGGATATTACAGATGGATTTTTATTGGGTCCAGAGAATGTAATTGGCAATCCACTCCTTGAAGCACCCCATGCTTTGAAGCAAGTTTCATTCGTAAAAGAGCAATTGGAAAACTTAAAAGATGAGCACACGGTTGTAATTGAAAAGTTGAAAGCAAAAAGAAGATTAAGAAAAAAAAATAAACGTAAATTGCGTTTACTTCAAGCTGAAAATGAGATTATTAGGGAAGAATTATCCTTAGTGGACCAAATTAATCTTGCTTGGAATAAAATTTGGTTACCCAAGGAAATATTAGATGTAAAAACCAAATATCCTGATAAATGTTTTTTGATAGGAACATCTCTTGGACAGTATGATTTAGATGAATTAAATTTTACACCAATTAAATCCGATAAAGACATAGACGGTCAGTTGGCTTTTGACATTATATCTTCTGGAAAAAAGAAGACATGGGTTAAAAAAGGTAGGGATGTAAATTGTGTTTCTAGTAATCCTAAGGATTGTTTAGTTTGGTGTCTTGAGGATGTGGAAAGTTACATTTGTTATGATATGCGGCACAAACCATATGATTTTGTGAAATGTCCAGATGATTCTTTTACTTTTGACAAGTCTAATTTGAAATGTTTTAAAAATATTGATACTTCTACAAAAGGAGATATTGAAAAAATAAATGTTTCCATCAAGGAAAGTGGAGAATTGGTCTCTATTTTTAGTTGGGAAGCGATTGATTGTAAATAACTGGAAGTGTAATTTTTGGCTAACTATTTTGGGAAGTAAGCATTTTTTTTATAATTCAATATAAATCATCATGATAAAAGCTTTTCAATTTATCCTTTACGTCAAAGATCAGCAAAGCAGTGCAATTTTTTATGAACAATTATTTCAAATTCAGCCATCATTGAATGTGCCAGGAATGACTGAATTTATGTTATTTGATAATGTTAAACTTGGTTTGATGCCCGAAAATGGCATTGCTAATCTATTAGTTCCACATATGCCACATCCTTCAGATGGCAATGGTATTCCTAGATGTGAAATGTATCTAAAAGTTGAAAATGCGGCAGTTTATATGCAAAGGGGAATTGATTTGGGTGGAAAATTGATAAATCCACTACAAAATCGTGATTGGGGAGACACAGTTGGATATATTGCGGATATGGATGGACATATTATCGCTTTTGCTCAAGAATAAATTGTAAAATTTACATACAAAAACATAAAAAAAGGGTTGCCAAAATGACAACCCTTTTCTTTTATACCGATTAATTTAATTTAACCTTAAAACTTAGTAAACTTGTGAGTTTCAATCTTTCCATTATCATATTGGAATCGTAAAATATAAGTTCCATTTGGCAAATCCCCAATACTCATAGATTTAGTAGTAGTGATGCTATTATCAAATTTCATAGTCTTTTCAAACTTCTTACCTTGCATATCATAAACATCAATGGTTACAACTTTATGCTCTTCACTGTAATTCTCAATATTGATATTCTGAATAGCTGGATTTGGATAAACAACAAACTGATCTGTATTATTAACCCGTAATATCATTTTATAGATATTTGATTTTGTAATTACATTATTCTTAATCATTGCAATTTGGTAATAGTTATATCCAATTTTAGCATCTTTATCTACAAATTTATGCATATTCAACTTGGCATCTCCATCATTTCCTGACATTCTGTAGATCTCTTTAAATGTGTTACCATCTTTTGAAAACATAACAGCATATTCTGTGTCATTGTCATTGCCATTAGTCAACCAAGATAATTCTACACTATTATTGCCAACTTGTAGTCCTGATACATTTACAAAATTATTACAACTAATGACTTTGATTGCAACAATATTAGACTCTGCATTGTAATTTACACAACCTTGGCTTCTAGCACAACGAATGAAGAATTTTGTGATATAAACAGGATCTGGATCTAAAGTTTCAGAATTCGAGTTTGGAACAATATCCCAAGTGGCCCTATCAAATGGACCTGGAACAGTACTACACATCCATAGATATTCTACAGGTTTTGCACTTAATCCACCCGCAGGCGTCACACTTGTTAAAGTAGCTGGTCGTTCTCCAGCACATATTTCTTGATCACAGCAAATCTTACCTCCTGTACTCAATGACTGACATTTAGGGAAAATACCCGCATCAAATGAATAGTCATTAGGACCATTGGTTACATTGAAAGGATCTGTTTTTCCAGTTACAGGATCTGCATCACTGTCAATTAAATCATCTGCTCCATTTTTACAAGTATATTCATAATCAGGATTTAAAAGAAGTGCATCAAATTGAATATAATAACTTCCTTCTGGAACACATTTGAACTCATAATGTCCATCTCCATCAGTATATTGCGTCTCGATTGTCACATCATCAGCTGTACAATACAATCCATCAGGACCAAATCCTTTTAAATGTACGGGTACAAGTCCAATCCCTGTTTCTCCAGAATCTTGTTTACAATTTTCATTGCTATCGTACCAAACAAAATTTCCAATATTTTTACCTTCACTTTCAATCGTAATACTTGAAATAGTTTCACATCTTGATTCTAAATCCGTTATCGTAACGGTATAAGTGCCAGCTCCAAGTCCAGTCAACATGGATTGGTTGGCAACTCCGTTGCTCCATTCGTAGGAGTACGTACCTGTTCCACCTGTCACGGTTGCACTTATTTTAGCATCAGAAGCACCACATTCACTTAAAGGATCTACTAATGTCACTTCAGAAGCTAAATTTAATACAGTAATAACTCTAGTATCTGTAGCTACACATCCATATGCAGGGTCTGTTCCTGTTAGCGTGATTGTATAAACACCAGGCACTGTATTATGATATTTTGTGGCAGGTTTAGTTGGATCTGAAAATGTTCCACCTGTTGCAGTCCACATATAAGTTAATCCAGGGCTAGACGTTGCATGATCAACACTTACAGCTATATCTTCTCCAGTACAACTATATTCTGCACAAGGTACCATATGAACAGTTGGTCCTTCTTCTACCGTTACTGTTGCTGTTGCAGAAGCTGTACATCCACCTGCATCTACGGTCAATGTTAAAGTGTATGTTCCCGGAGTATTCATGCTATAAACTGGGTTCGAAATAGTTGCATCACTAAATGTTCCACCAGTTGCCGTCCAACTATAGGTTAAGCTTGATCCAGTTGTCGTAGCTGTCATCTGTAAATCAGATCCTTTACAAATTGTAGAAGTTGAAGGAGAAATAGATACCGTAGGATTGTCATCTACACTATTCACAGTTGCTGTCGCTGTATTTGAACAACCTGTTGCATCTGTTACCGTTACGGTATAAGTTCCTCCTGCAAGATTTGTAATCGTACTAGTTGTTGCACCATTACTCCAATTGTATGTGTATGGAGCAGTGCCACTTGTTGGAGTTGCTGTTGCTGTTCCATTATTGTTTCCGCAAGTTGCATCTGTGCCTGTTGCTGTTACATTTATAGTGCCTGTACCTTGATTTACGGTTACAGTTGTTGTATTAGAACAACCAGAGGCATCTGAGACTGTAACGGAATGGCTGCCAGCGGATAAATTACTTGCAGTTGCAGTAGTTTGACCATCATCCCAAAGATAGCTATAAGGGGTTGTTCCACCAGTTGCAGTTACGGTAGCAGATCCAATATTTGATCCACAAGTTGCATCTGTTGAAGATGAAGTTAAGTTTATATTTCCACTATTTCCAATAGTTACTGTAATTACTCCTGTACAACCTTCTGCATCTGTAACGGTTACGGTATGATTACCAGCAGATAGATTATTTGCAGTAGCTGTTGTTTGTCCATTGGACCATGAATAAGTGTAAGAACCACTTCCACCTGTAACCATGACCGTCGCCGAACCGTTATTTTGTCCACAAGTTGCATCTGTTTGAGATGATGAAAGTGTAAGATTGCTATTTCCATTTACGGTGACTTCCGCAGAGTTTGCACATCCACTTTGATCTGTAACGGTTACAGTATATGTTCCTGCACAAAGACCAGTGGCGATAGCTGTTGTTTGTCCGTCACTCCATAAATAAGTATATGGTTGTTGTCCTAACATTGCGTGTGGGTCGGCAGTACCATTACACATGCCGCAATCGGCATCTGTAGAAGAAGGCATCAACCAAACACTTTCTGGAGAATTTTCGACGGTTACATTTCCAACTGCTGTACAGCCATTGGCATCTGTAACAGTAACAGAATAATCTCCTGCGGCAAGATTGTATGCAACTACAAAAGTTTGTCCATCGCTCCAAGCATAAGTAAGTGGACCAACGCCACCTGTTACGGTAACTGTGGCAGTACCATCACTACTTACGGGACAAGTTGCAAAGGAAGCGTTCATTTCAAGACTCATACCATCCGCTACTGTGCCTGATGCACTTGAAAAAGCGTGATCCATATCTGTGACCGTTACGGTATAAGTACCAGGTGCAAGATTTGAAATGGTTTCAGTAGTTGCTCCATTTGACCATAAATAAGTGTAGGGAGCCCAACCGCCAGTTGCATTGGCAGTTGCTGTTCCTGAGTTGGAACCATCACAAGTACTAGTCGTGACAACATTCACATACACTTCGGCATGAGCTGTTGAGACAAATAGTCCTAGTGAGAATAAAATGGAAAAGAAGGTAATTTTTAATGACATGTTCTTGCGTTTAAGTTTATAAATAAAAAAGAAAAAACTTTACAATACAATTGACTTCCTATTTTCTAAATCAGAAAATAAACAGAAGTGAATTTTATAGTAAAGCGGTTAATGGTTATACTTCAGAAAGAAGTAATTTTTTTTTAATTAAAAGTGATACACTTTTTGAATAAGGGAGTCCAAGTGAGATAATACTATCTACTCTAACATGCCAAAGATACATCAAAAACAGATAATTTGAAAGTAAAATTGATGAAAATTTTAATATGTTGGTTAAATTACCCAAAATGGGTTATAAAAATTGTCCTAATATCTTGATTCTATGATGAAAGTAAAGTAAATTTTCCCTAATAATGGAGAATAGGCTCCATTATCACTAAAGTTACTAGCAAAGAACTTTGCGTTAATTCTTTTTATTCAATTGTATATTATGTTTATTTATCGTAATTAATTGACTTTTATACAATTGTCCAATGGCTTTTTTAAAGGATTTTTTACTCATAAATAGCAATTCATAAATATCTTCTGGAGAACTTTTATCAGAAACAGGTAATACTCCATCGAGTTCAATTATTTTATCAAGAACGGTTTGAGCTGCTTCAGGAATCGCATCAACGTAGCCTTGTTTTTGCAGTGTGATATCCATCCTTTTGTCCTCTCGAATATGCTTAATAAATCCAGATAGCTTTTGTCCGATGGACAAGGGTCTAAAAACTTCACTAAAAAATAAAACACCCAAATAGGCGTTGTCAATAATTACCTTATAACCAATATCTGTTTTTTGAGCAATCATTAATTCAACGGCATCTTTTTCTTGATAGGTATCATTCTCAATTTTTAAAAATTTAGAAATTTTTGCAGAAGCAGTTACCCTTTCCGTTGTATTGTCCAAATAAATATATACCAAGTGTCTTTGCCCCTCTTCCATTTTTCCATTTTGCTCTTTAAAGGGTACAAAAAGATCTTTGGGAAGTCCCCAATCGAGAAAAGCACCATATTGAGAAGTATCGATTACTTTTAAATTGACAAAATCTCCTACGATTCCATATGGTTTTAATGTTGTTGCAATGATTCTATCTTCGGAATCTGTATAAATAAATACATCAATCACATCATCTATTTGCATATCATTGTCAACATATCTTATGGGCAGAAGTACTTCACCGTATGGATGTCCGTCTAAGTATAGTCCAAAATCTACTTCTTTAACAATTTTTAGTTTATTATATTTTCCTATTTGTAGCATGATTTGTTTATTGTAAAAGTAGATGAATTTTTGTATTTGTCCAGTTACTTATGAGTTGATGATATGAAAAAAG
>CAZOHX010000026.1:0-11991 GCA_964579315.1 uncultured Saprospiraceae bacterium | reverse complement strand
AAAATTCTGAATACAATCTAAATATCTGAGTATTAATATTGAATTCAGATTAAAAGTTAAAATTTTATTATTTCAGTTAATTAATATTAAAAAAACGAAATTAAATTCAAAAATAGTATTTCAATTTGTTTCTAAGACGCAAGATAGATATTTTATATTCTTAATGATTTGTTAAAATTTCAAAATTTCATAAAAAAGTATTTAGAAAATAAATAATCATTACCTTCGAGTATAAAAAATAGGAAAATAATAATGACTCATTTTTCAAAAAAGAAAAAATTAACGCTTTCAGACTATATCCATGGTATCCAGTCAGGAAATAGAATTATTTTGAGTCGTGCTATTACGCTAATAGAAAGTACAAGTGCCAAGCATCAAAAATTAGCTCAAGAAATTATTTCTAAATGTTTGAAAATAAAAGTAAATAGTAAACGAATCGGAATTACAGGTGCTCCAGGAGTAGGAAAAAGTACTTTTATCGAGCAACTAGGTACTCAATTAATAGAAAAAGGACAAAAAATTGCAGTATTGGCGGTAGATCCATCCAGTCAAGTATCTAAAGGAAGTATTCTCGGAGACAAAACAAGAATGGAAGCACTATCAACAAATCCAAATGCATATATTCGCCCTTCTCCAGCGGGTACATCTTTGGGTGGAGTCGCTAGAAAAACTCGAGAAACGATCATTTTATGCGAAGCCGCAGGATTTGACACCATATTAATAGAAACTGTAGGGGTTGGTCAATCGGAAACCATTGTCCACTCCATGGTAGATTTTTTCATGTTGCTTTTACTACCAGGTGCTGGAGATGAATTACAAGGAATCAAACGTGGAATAGTCGAAATGGCAGACATTGCTATTGTCAACAAGGCAGATAATGGGCGTGAACAGTTGGTCAATCAGACAGTACTATCCTATCGAAATGCATTGCACCTTTTTCAAGCAAAAACAAGCAATTGGATTACAACCGTAAATGCGTGCTCTGCTTTAGAAAATAGAGGAATAAGTGAAATTATATCGGAAATAGACAAATATTTTGATCTGGTTCAGCAAAATGGATATTTTGAGACCAATCGTCAAAATCAAGCCAAATTCTGGTTTAAAGACACCTTACAAAACCTTTTTCAAATACAAATATTTGAAAATGACAACATCAGGAAGAAATATGCTTTAATTGAAAAAAGGATAGTCGCAGGTGAAATTTCACCATTTATTGGTGCCCAAAAGATTATGGATATCATTTTTGGATAGATATTCTCTAACGTTCCAAATCACTCATTTTATCAATATCCATAAAAATTCGATTTGTTGACATTTCTATTTTTTCAACAAAATTTGAATTATTTCTTACTATATCTCGACATCCTTCTGGTTTGGAATGCATCAAAATTTCATTTTTAAAATGGCTTGAAAAAAGAATAGGGTTTCCCTTTTTTCCTTTAAAAAATGGAACCAAAATAGATTTTCCACATTGAAAACTATGGATTATGTGGTTATAATCTTGTGTCAAAATATAAGGCATATCAGAAAGACAAATCAGAAATGCATCACTTGTTTCTGAAGCAGCATTAACACCTACTTTTATGGAAGAAGTCATTCCTGATAAAAAATTTTTATTTTCTACCAATCTTATTTTTGGATGTAAATCAAAACAGTTTTGAACCAAATTTCGCTCATGTCCAAGTACAGTCACTACTTCATCAACATCTGCATCTAGGATTTGTGAGATAACCCGATTCAAAATAGTCGTATTTTGAAAAGGTAAACACAATTTATTTTGCTTTCCCATACGAGAAGATGTACCTGCAGCTAAGACTATCGCTGAAATTTTAGCGGTCATGAATAGGAGATTTTTTTGTTTTCAAGTGTCCACCATTTCTTCCTGCAATCACAGATTTAATTTCAGCAATGATAGACAAAGCAATTTCTTCAGGTGTAATTGCACCAATATCCAATCCTGCAGGATTATATAATCGATCATAATCAGTTCCTTTTAACACTACTCCTTTCTCTGCTAGTTGAGCAATAATTTTATTTCGACGCTTTACAGGACCAATCATTTCAATAATAGGCACGTCAGTTTGTAAAGCCAACTCCAAATTATTTCTATCAGTTTTTTCATCATGAGCCATCAAAACAAAAGCAGTAAAATCATCCACATCTGGAATTTTTCCATTAATCAAAACTTCATCTGCCATATTATAAGACCGCATTGCCAATTTCTTTGGATTGGTAACTATTGTAACTTTCCAACCCAATGATTTTGCAATTTGAGCTACAGGAAACACATCATATCCGTATCCAAAAAGTACTACATGTACAGCAGGAGTAAACACTTCAAAAAATAATTGCAAACCATCATATTCTTTAACGGTTGATTTCATTTTTTGTAAAGCATTTAGTACATCTTTTTTAATAACCGTAGCTTTATCTTGAAAAATATCAAAGAAAGCATCCGTCCGATCATATTTCAACATATCTCCCTCTTGAACATCAAAATCTGTTTCATTTTTAATAACGGTTATTAATAAATTGACATAACGCTCATCCAAACAAGATTGTAAGACCGAAATGGCGTTATGTTTTCGATCAGTATGTAGTGGAGAAAGCAAAATATCTATAACTCCTTCACACCCCAAACCTACACCGATTTGATGGTCATCACCTTGAGTCGTATCATACCGAACCATTTCGCAACGATCTTGAAGCATAGCGTATTTTGCTTTTTTCAGAGCATCGCCTTCTAAACAACCACCGCTAATGCCGCCTGTCCATTGACCATTTTCTTGAATCATCATCCTAGCACCAGCTCTACGATAAGAAGATCCATCAACTCCTACAACAGTTGCCATTGCCAATTTCACATTGGAAACATCAATTTTATTATATGCATTTACTATATCCTGAATTTCTTTCATGAAAAGGCTTTAAATTTGGATGAGCCAAAGACGTACTTTGTTTTTATTTTTATAAATTATAAATAACGAATATATATTCTGTTTTTAACATTTTTTTATAACTTTATGCAAAAATATAAATTCTGATTTAAAAACGATTGAAATCAAAACAATAAATTAGTTTTAATAATAAAAATCATATTTACACTTCAATGAAAATAAAAGGAAAAACGATTGTCAATGCAGATGCTGCAAAAATTTGGAAATTACTTAATGACCCAACTATTCTTGCACGAATAACACCAGGGGTTTCAAAATTAGAAAGAATTGAAGGTGATAAATTCACTGCTATTTCTGAAGTAAAAATTGGTCCTGTCAAAGGCAAATTTGAAGGAGAGATGGAATTAATGGATAAAGAAGTAGAAAAAGGGATGAAAGTCGTTTTGGATCAAAAAAGTAAAATAGGAAATACTGTTGCAACCATTTCAATGGAAATGAAACCTACAGAAGATGGAAAAACAGAAATAATTTATAGTGGTGAGGCTAAAATGTCGGGAATGTTGGCACGAATGGGACAACGAATTATGGGTGGAGTCATTTCGACATTATCTAAACAGTTTTTTTCAGAATTGGAGAAAGAGATAGGTAATTAAACCTTTAAAATTCCAAAAATACACTTTTGATGCACTTGATTTAAAGATTGACAAACTAAATTACTTAAAAGTTAAAATATTAAAAATATGAAAGTAAAAATCAAAGTAAATGGAAAAAAGCATGTCCATGATGTTGAGCCACGCCTGTCGTTAGCTCAATACCTTCGAGAAGTGCTTAATCTCACAGGCACACATATCGGTTGTGATACCAGTAGTTGCGGTGCATGTACCGTACATCTTGAAGGAGTAGCAGTCAAGTCTTGTACAATTTTAGCAGTTCAAGCAGATGGTTGTGAAGTGACAACAATTGAGGGAATGGCTCCAAGTGCAGACCAAATGCATCCTATCCAAGAAGCATTTAAAGACAATCACGGATTACAATGTGGTTTTTGTACGCCAGGGATGGTGATGACTGCTGCTGACATTTTAAAAAATTTTCCAGATGCTACAGAAGAAGAAATTCGTCACGGGCTAGAAGGAAATTTCTGTAGATGCACAGGATATCATAATATTGTTAAATCGGTTCAGCAAGCTGCTGAAACACTAAAACAAGACTAATTATGGGAAAATATGTAGGAAAAAGCGTCAAAAGACGAGAAGATAAACGATTTTTAACAGGAAAAGGTCGATATACAGATGATTTAAAATTGCCTGGCATGTTACATGCTGCCTTTGTTCGTAGTCCATATGCACATGCAAAAATTCTAAATATAGATTTCTCTACTGCTATGGAAATGAATGGAGTGGTAGCTGTCTATGTTGGAAAAGATTGCCCAGATTATAGTATTCCTTGTGGATGGCAAGTAGATTTCAAAAATGGCGATACCATGAAGGAGCCTCAACATCCTTTATTGGCTATAGACAAAGCCGTACATATCGGTGAAAATGTAGCCATCGTTATTGCAGAAACACTTGAAATAGCAAGAGATGCGGTAGATTTAGTAGAAGTAGATTATGAAGAATTACCAGCTGTAGTAAATTCAATAGATGCTTTAAAAGAAGGAGCAAATAACGTACATGAGGATGTCCCAAATAATATATATTTTGACTGGGAATTAGGCGATCCAAAAGAAGATGTAGAAGCGGCATTGGCAAAAGCTCACCATGTAACCACCTTGAACTGTTACAATCAAAGGATGGCTCCCAATGCCATAGAGCCAAGAAGTTACATTGCAGATTACGATGTAAATGCAGATAAATACACTTTATATACATCTACTCAAAATCCACATTTAATACGATTATTGATGTGTGCATTTGCGTTAGGAATTCCAGAACACAAAGTAAGGGTTGTTAGTTATGATGTAGGAGGTGGATTTGGAAGTAAAATATACCATTATTCAGAAGAAGCTCTTTTAACTTGGGCAAGTCAAAAAATTGGGCGACCAATCAAATGGACGGAGGATAGAAGTGAAGCATTTTTGACAGATGCACACGGTCGAGATATGCGTTTTGAACTAAGAATGGGATTTGATAAAGATGGAAAAATTGTTGCATTTAGTGAATATAATCATGCCAATATGGGTGCATATCTTTCCACTTTTGCTCCTGCCATTCCTACATATTTACATGGCACCCTAGCTCAAGGATGCTATACGACTCCATTAATTAATGTTGATGTAGTTGCATTTGCCTCCAATACCAATCCAGTAGATGCTTATCGTGGAGCAGGAAGACCTGAAATGACCTACAATTTAGAACGATTAATGGACAAAGCAGCTTTAGAGATGGGGATGGATCCTGTTGAACTGCGTTTCAAAAATTTCATACCACCCTTTGATGGCGTAGAACAACCTGGGTATCAAACAAGAGTTGCATTACAATATGATAGTGGAAATTATGAACAAACATTGAAGCGAGCAGTTGAGATGGTAGATTACAAGGCCTTTAGAAAAGAACAAGCAGAAGCACGCAAGCGAGGAAAACTATTAGGAATAGGAATATCCACTTATATCGAAGCTTGTGGAATCGCACCTTCTGCTGTAGTCGGTGCCTTAGGAGCAAGAGCAGGATTATACGAAGTAGGACAAGTGAGAGTACATCCAACAGGAAAAGTAAGTGTATTTACAGGATCTCATTCGCACGGTCAAGGACATGAAACGGCTTTCGCCCAATTTGTAGCTGATCAATTAGGTATCCCAATGGACGATGTAGATATTTTGCATGGAGATACCAATGATGTTGCCTTTGGAATGGGAACATATGGATCAAGAAGTTTAGCAGTGGGCGGATCTGCAATCGTGAAAAGTATTGAAAAAGTATTAGAGAAAGGAGCAAAAATCGCTGCACATAAATTAGAAGCATCTGTGGATGACTTAGAATATGCAGAAGGAAAATGGACCGTAAAAGGTACCGACAAATCCATTGGTTTTGGAGATGTATCATTGACCGCATACGTGCCACATGATTATCCTGAAGGAGTAGAGCCTGGCTTAGATTTTTCCAGTTTTTACGATCCTGCCAATTTTACTTATCCTTTTGGAGCACATATCGCAGTAGTCGAAGTAGATCGAGAGACAGGAAAAGTATCTTTGAAACGATTTATCGCCTGTGATGATGTAGGAAATGTAGTCAATCCAATGATTGTAGATGGTCAGATACAAGGTGGCGTTGTACAAGGGGTAGGCCAAGCACTTTTAGAAGAAGTAGTTCATGATGAATATGGTCAAATGATTTCAGGTTCTTACATGGATTATGCAATGCCAAGAGCGGATGATGTACCATTTATTGAAACAGATAGATTTGTGACACCATGTCCTCACAATCCATTAGGAGTGAAAGGAGCAGGAGAAGCAGGTGCGATTGGATCCACACCCGCCGTTGTAAATGCGGTAGTAGATGCTCTTAGTCAATTTGGAATCAAGGATATTGAAATGCCTTTGACATCGGAGCGAGTATGGAGAGCGATTAATTCTTAAACTAGATTTAAAAACAAAAAAAATGATACCTACAAATTTTAAATATAAAAAGGCGTCATCTGTTTCTCAAGCTATAAAATGGCTAGAAAAACATGGTTATGATGCAAAAATAATGTCTGGTGGACATAGTTTAGTGCCTACTATGAAATTGAGATTAAATTCACCCGAAGTGGTCATAGATATCAAATCCATTAAGGGTTTAGATAGAATTAGAGAGACTGAAAAATACATCAAAATTGGTGCGAATGTTACGCATTTTCAAATTGCGACAAGTGATTTAGTAAAATCCAAGTTGAGCATATTATCTCAAACGGCCAAAACAATTGGAGACACCCAAGTGAGATATAGAGGTACGATTGGTGGCAGTTTAGCTCATTCAGATCCTGCTGCGGATTACCCTGCGACCGTTTTGGCAACAGATGCTATTATTATAGTAAAAGGGCCGAATGGAAAACGAAAAATTCCAGCTACTGATTTCTTCCAAGGAATTTATACCACAGCTTTGGAAGATAATGAAATTATTACTCAAGTGAACTTTCCCAAAAATCAACATGGGACATATCACAAATTTTTTCAACCTGCTTCTCGTTTTGCAGTAGTAGGTGTAGCTGCTGTCGCCGACGGAGACAAAGTTAAAATCGGAATAACAGGGGTCGCAGATACTCCATACCGTGCAAGTGCTGTAGAAACTGCATGGACAGGAAATAATGCAGCAGATGCAGCAAGTCATGCAGTAGATGGAGTCGAAGCAATGGGAGATCATTTTGCATCATCTGAATACCGTGCCCATTTGGCAAAAGTATATACTAAAAAAGCATTATTATCACTTGCCGTAGATGATTTAACAAAAATAGAAGGAATAGGACCTAAAATTGCAGAAATTTTTAATAATAATGGCATTTCATCTTATGAAAGTTTGGCTAATTCTAGTGTAGATTCATTAAAATCTATATTAGTTGCTGCAGGAAATCGTTTTGCAAGACACAATCCTGGAACTTGGCCTGCTCAAGCCCGCATGGCAGCAGATGGCAATTGGGATGAATTAAAGAAATGGCAAGATGAATTAGATGGTGGTGTTTAATGAAATATTTTCTATTTTAATAAGCAGTTGAGCCATTCCCAACTCTATTTTGGGATTGATTGAGATGTTGAGAAATATGAAATTTCAACATCTCAATCACTCAACTACTCAACTACTAAACTTCCATGCCAAATCAAATACTAAAGCGACAAACCAATTTACCAGCAAATATTCTTTTATTTTGTAGATTTCTTCGTGGGAAAGGATATAAAATTGGTCCCATAGAAATATCCGACAGTCTCAAAGCACTACATTTATTGCCCATTCATTCTGAAAACGCATTTCAATCTGCATTAAAATGTATTTTAGCAAAAAGCAAAAGACAACAAGTATTGTTTAATGATTACTATTTTGAATTTTGGGATGAGCTCAAAAAGGCAGTAGATTCAAAAACCAAAATGAATCTAACCAAACAAAAAACACCAATAAAACACAGAAAACCAGCTTTTGAAACACTCAACGACTGGCTAAATGGGAAAAAAAGTGATGAAGACAAAGATCTTGATACATATAGTGATATAGAAACTTTAGCCAAAAAAGAATTTGCAAATTTATCAGAAGAAGAAATGAGATTGATGATGTCGCTTCTACAAAAAATTGCAAAAAAAATAGCACACCGCAAAAGTAGATTACGAAAAGTATCAAAAAAGTCAAGACAAATTGATTTAAAACGCACCATTCGGAAAAATCTCAGAAATGGAACTGAAATCAACCAATTGGTCTATAGCGAACCGAAAAATAAAAAGGTAAATTTAGTCATTTTAGCAGATTCCAGTAAATCAATGGATATGTACAGTCGATTTTTCATTCATTTGGTATATGCCTTTCAAAATGCCTATGATAAAATCGAAACATTTACCTTTAATACAAGTCTCTTTCGAATCACCGAAATATTGGAAAATTACGATTTCAAAATGGCCTTTGACATCATTTCAGAGCGAATTCCACAATGGTCAGGCGGTACTAAAATCGGATTTTCATTTCATCAATTTCTCGAAAATTATGCACATAAAACACTTCGCAAAAAGACAATTGTATTTATTTTAAGTGATGGCTGGGATACAGGAGACCCTGAATTGCTATCTCATTCAATAAAGAGCATTCAACAAAAGTGTAAAAAAGTCATTTGGCTAAATCCATTATCTGGAAACGCATCTTACTCTGCTGAAGTAACGGGATTGAAAGCAGCAATGCCCTACATAGATGTTTTTGCAGCGGCACATAATTTAGACAGTTTACGAAAAGTCTTACTGCTTATATAGTGTCTGGACAGAAACTCATCAAAATTTAAAATTGCAAATTTCCATCCAAATACTACATAAACTTATAGATTGATGCTGTGACTTAAATTTTTGATTTTAAATTTCCTTTAATTTTCGGAATATAAGGCTCCCCTTTTGATCCCTTCCACTTCAAAATATAAGAAGCTCCACCCGACTCACTTGCGGAATATGCTTGCACAAATTCCCAACCCTTAGAAACTAAAAAATTGAGTGCATCAATCATAGAATTAAATTCACGGTCAGCCCCATTCTCATCCACAATTAATTGATCACTTGTACCCAATCTAATTTTAGTATATTGTCCAAAATCCATTGTAATTTTACATCTATTTCCAAAAGATGGAAAACTAGAGATTTCACAAAACAAATCTGTTTGTGCAAATGACAAAGAAACGACCATGGCAAAGGCAAAAAATAGTAAATACTTTTTCATAATAATAGAAGTTTGATGAGATACTAAAATAAGTCAAAATTCATTTTATGTCAAATATTTTTCTTTTTTTAACATTATTTTAACTCGAAAACTAAATAAAATTGCCCATTCCATCAAGCTTTCCCGATAATATTACGAATTTTTATAAAAAAATACTATTTTTGTCGGCTGCGAGAAATTAATTTATAAACAAAACAAAAATCAATTATGTCGAAGACAATTATTTCAATTATACCCGTATTTGGGGTTATTGCTCTGCTATATACATTCTGGAAATCAGGATGGGTTGCAAAGCAAGACGAAGGAAGCGATAAGATGAAAGGAATCGCAAAAGCAATTGCAGATGGAGCAATGGCATTTTTAAGAGCAGAATATAAGCAATTAGCTATTTTTGTAATTGTTGCTGCAGCTGTTTTAGGATTTACGGCACAAGCAGACTCATCACCAATGATTGCGGTTTCATTTATTGTTGGTGCCATCTGTTCAGGATTGGCTGGAATTATAGGGATGAAAGTAGCCACGAAAGCTAACGTAAGAACTACACAAGCTGCAAGAACAAGTTTAGGCAAAGCCTTAGAAGTAGCATTTGCAGGTGGTTCTGTAATGGGAATGGGCGTTGTAGGACTTGGTATTTTAGGATTAGGTTCTTTATTTTTCATATACTCTGGAATGGGTTGGGCACCAATGAAAGTCATAACAGTATTGACAGGATTTTCATTTGGAGCATCATCTATCGCATTATTTGCTAGAGTAGGTGGAGGTATCTACACCAAAGCTGCCGATGTAGGAGCAGATTTAGTAGGAAAAGTAGAAGCCGGTATTCCAGAAGATCACCCATTAAATCCAGCAACTATTGCGGATAACGTAGGTGATAACGTAGGTGACGTAGCAGGAATGGGAGCCGATTTATTTGAATCTTATGTAGGTTCTATCATTGCGACGATGGTTTTAGGAGCTGGTTTTATCGGCATGAGTGGATATGAAGCAACGAACAGTTTTGAAGGATTAAATGCAGTATTATTACCCCTTATCCTTTCTTCTGTTGGAATCATCACATCCATTATTGGTACTTTCTTTGTAAAAGTAAAAGAAGGTGGTGATCCACAAAAAGCATTGAATATAGGAGAATTTTTATCTTCACTTATTATGATTGGTGCTACATATTTCATAGTGACAAAAGTATTGCCTGCAACCTGGAGTGTTGGAAACGTTTCTTATACATCGCTGGGTGTATTTTGGGCAGTATTATTTGGACTAGCTGCTGGACTTTTAATTGGTATGATCACAGAATACTACACAGGAACGGGTACAAAACCCGTACAAAGAGTAGTTGACCAATCTGTAACGGGAGCCGCAACCAACATTATTGCAGGTCTTGGACTAGGTATGCGTTCAACCGCTATCCCTATTGTAATTTTGGTTATTGCCATTCTAGGAGCACACCATTTTGCGGGATTATACGGTATTGCGATTGCTGCAGTAGGTATGCTTTCCAATACAGGTATCCAATTGGCAGTAGATGCTTATGGACCTATTTCTGATAACGCAGGTGGTATTGCAGAAATGGCTGAATTACCAAAAGAAGTAAGACAACGAACGGATAAATTAGATGCAGTAGGAAATACTACAGCAGCCATTGGAAAAGGGTTTGCGATTGGATCAGCGGCATTGACAGCTTTGGCGTTATTTGCAGCATTTGCTCAAACAGCAAAAATTGAATCCATTGATATTTCCAATCCCTTAGTAATGTCAGGTTTATTCCTTGGCGGTATGCTTCCTTTCTTATTTTCTGCAATGTCAATGGATGCTGTAGGTAAAGCAGCCATGGATATGATTCAAGAAGTAAGACGTCAATTTAGTTCTATTCCAGAATTAAAAGCTGCTTTAAACTTGATGAGAAAATATGACGGTAAAGACATGTCAGAATGGACAGATGCAGATAGAAAAACATTTGAAGCGGCAGATGGTAAAGCAGACTATAATAAATGTGTCGCAATTTCAACAGAAGCATCCATTCGAGAAATGAGAACTCCTGGAATCGTCGCTATTTTAGCTCCGATTGCAGTAGGATTTGGCGGTGGAGCAGAAATGCTAGGGGGTTTATTAGCAGGAGTTACAGTTACAGGTGTAATGATGGCAATCTTTCAATCAAACGCAGGTGGAGCATGGGATAATGCAAAGAAAATGTTTGAAGATGATGTGACTATCAATGGAGAAATTCATAAGAAAGGATCTGAAGCACATAAGGCTGCAGTAGTAGGAGATACAGTAGGTGATCCATTTAAGGATACATCTGGTCCATCATTGAATATCTTATTGAAATTAATTTCAGTGGTTGCATTGGTAATTGCTCCTTTTATTTAGAGATTAAATATCCAAGTAAAATATAAAATTAAGCCCTCTTATCTTAAATAGGAGGGCTTTTTTTTGTTATAAACAGTTAAAAAAATCAAGAAAATCCAATTAAAGATTAAAGTAATTGGATATAAAAAAATGATTCGATTCTTTTAAATGAAGAAAAGCTAATTTTGATTGAAAATCAAATCATAGAATATCAACTTATTTTGTAATTTGAATTTTTAAACAAAAAAACAATGGGCCTTTCAAAAATGAAAGACCCATCATATCCTCTACACAATGTAGAGTAAGCACTATTCTTATTTGGCAACACTTTCGAGTGCATTTTCTTTTTTACTATCTGCAATAATTCCCTCAATTTCAAAGGA
>CAZOHX010000025.1:0-12047 GCA_964579315.1 uncultured Saprospiraceae bacterium | reverse complement strand
ACCTACGGTGATAATGATACATATCCGCTTTGGTACGCCCAAGAAGTAGAAGGTATCCGAACAGATGTAAGAGTTGTAAATTTAAGTTTGATTCAAGTAGATTGGTATATCAATTTACTTCGATACAGAATGAACGATTCTCCTCCAATAAAAATGACCTTAACAGCAGAGCAGATTCAGGGAAAGAAAAGGGGGCAAGTTCCAATACTTGAAAAAAATGCAAATCCTATTCCTTTGCAAAACGCGCTGAAATTTGTTTCAGAAGATCACCCTATTCCACAATATCAAGAAATCAGGACTTATTTTCCTTCGAAAAACGTATATATCCCTGTAGATTATCAAAAAGGAGTAACCAATGGAATCATTAATCCAAAAGATACTGCTGTTGTAGATAAAATTCCTATCAACTTAGGAAAAAAGAATTATCTTTTAAAGGGTGATATTGCTATTTTAGATATTATCGCCAATAATATTTGGGAACGACCCATTTATTTCGCAGTGACCACTCAGCAATCTGCTTTAATGGGATTAGGCAATTATTCAGAACTAGAAGGTCTAGGGATGAGACTAGTACCTGTTTACAGTAAAGGTCAAACAGATATATATGGAATAATCGGAAATGGTCGTGTAAATACAGATGCAGGATATGATATCATTATGAATAAATTCAAATGGGGAAATTTTGATAAAATGGACTTGTTTGTGAATAGAAGTTACCTACCGAGTGCACATGCCATTAGAGGAGTGATAAGTAGAACGGCAGAAGCGCTTATCAGAGAAGGTAAAAAAGAAAAGGCAGCAGACCTTATTCATAAATATTTTGAAGGATTTCCAAATATGAATTTTCCTTTTGACGGTTCTACTTTTGGGATGATTGTCATGTTGGTCAATGCAGATCATTGTGAAGATGCGAAACCCTACATTCGACAACTAGCTGAAAATACAATTGGTCAAATGTCGTATTATATGTCTTTGGATGACGATTCGATAGAAGGATATCAGACTAGTGCCAAAACAAATATGGCAATTATGAATAGGTTACAACAAGTAGTATCTAAATGTAATGATACTGAGTTTTCTGCTGAATTGAAAGAGATGTTCGCACCATTTCAAAGACAACAGATACCACAATAGTTTGCAAAAAAAACAAAAAAGTAAGTAGTTGGGCATGTAAAAATATTCAACTACTTACTATTTTATAATAATACTATAACAAAATAAAGTGAGTTTAATCGCAATTGGAAATGATCATGCTGGATATGAATACAAAGTAGCCATTATCGATTTATTAACAGAGCAAGGATTTGCCGTCATGGATTACGGATGTTTTTCAACAGATTCTGTGGATTACCCCGATTTTATACATCCTGTTGCAGAAGCAGTAGAGTCAGGTTACGCTGATTTAGGAATTATCCTTTGTGGAAGTGGAAATGGAGCTGCAATTACCGCCAACAAACATCAACAGATTAGAGCTGCATTATGTTGGAATAAAGAATTGGTCAAATTGGCTCGACAGCACAATGATGCAAATATTTTAGCATTACCCGCTCGCTTTATTGATTTACAACTGGCTCTTGAAATGGTAAATGTTTTTATGAAAACTTCATTTGAAGGTGGACGACATCTCCGAAGAGTGGATAAAATTCCCATTTAATATTTAATTTCGCATAAAAAAAGGTGACTAATTCGTAAATTAGCCACCTTTTTTATTTTTAAAAAGCGAGTGAATGAAGACCAGTCTACCCCCCAATGAACTGGCCCCACTCACTCTATAAGATCACTTCTGATCTTACTATCTTTTATGCGTTCATAGCATCTATAATTTCTTGTTGTTTTCATTTAATAATAGGCAATAAGTATGCCACTATTTATATTTAAACATAATGCTTCAAGTAGTTAAGATATATGTATTTTGGTATAAAATTGATGAATAGATCAATACATTTGGATTTCTACTTAATACGCATATTATGCAAATCGGTTTCTTAAATACAAATTTGATACCACAAGTCAAAACTTCAAAAAATCATGTATAATTCTGTGACATAAGAAAAACGACGAGAAATTAAATTTTGGCAGACGAGATTACTAATTATCGACATTTTAGTCAAATAATTATGCCGATTTGTCACAAAAATGCGATGGCACTTTATTTGATTTAATAGGAATTAGACATAATTATTGTAAAAAAAGACATTATGTCGGGTTAAAATTAATTTTATTTTTTAAAAGTAAATAATAATGAAAATGCAAAAAGGTAATATTTCGGTACAATCGGAAAACATATTTCCAATCATAAAACAGTTTTTATATTCAGATCAAGAAGTATTTTTGAGAGAATTAATTGCAAATGCGATAGATGCCACTTCTAAATTAAAAACACTATCTGTTGTAGGAGATTTTAAAGGAGAAATGGGAGATACTACCATCGAAATTTCGGTGGACAAAGATGCAAAAACATTGACCATCAAAGATCATGGAATTGGAATGACAGAAGATGAAGTCAAAAAATACTTAAACCAGCTGGCTTTTTCAAGTGCCCAAGAATTTCTTGAAAAATATAAAAATGACAGTAATATCATAGGTCACTTTGGGCTTGGTTTTTATTCTGCTTTCATGGTAGCAGAAAAAGTGGAGGTAAGAACGCTCTCTTATAAAAAAGGATCAAAAGGTGTAATGTGGGTATGTGAAGGAGATCCTGAATATATGATTGGTGCGGTTGATAAAAAAGACAGAGGAACAGAGATCATCCTACACATTGGAGAAGAAGAAAAAGAATATTTAGAAGAAGCAAAAATTCAATCTCTGTTAGATAAATATTGTAAATTCTTGCCCGTACCTATCAAATTTGGGACAAAAACAGAAACTATTTACGAAGGGGAAGGAGAAGAAAAGGAAGAAAAAGAAATTACAGTAGATAATATCATCAATAATACACATCCTGCTTGGAAAAAACAACCTAGTGAGTTAACAGATGAAGACTATTTGACATTTTACAATGAGCTTTATCCATATAGTGCTCCTCCAATGTTTTGGATTCATCTCAATATTGATTATCCATTTGATTTAACTGGAATTTTATATTTTCCAAAATTAGACAATACGGTTGAAGTTCAAAAAAATAAAATAAAACTTTATAGCAACCAAGTCTATGTAACGGATGATGTAAAAGAAATCGTTCCAGAATTTTTGACCTTATTACATGGAGTCATCGATTCTCCTGATATCCCATTAAACGTTTCTAGAAGTGCATTACAAAGTGATAGAAATGTCAAAAAAATCACAGGGTACATCACTAAAAAAGTAGCTGAAAAATTAGGCTCAATCTTCAAAGAAAATAGAGAAGATTATGAAAAAAAATGGAATGACTTGAATGTCTTTGTGAAATATGGACTTTTGTCAGAAGAAAAATTCTATGATAAAGCAATTGATTTTACACTACTGAAAGATACTGAAGGTAAATATTATACTATCAATGAGTATAAAGATGTAATCAAAGAGACTCAAACAGATAAAAACAATAAAATAGTAGTACTCTATACCAACGATGCTGATTTGCAATATGGAAATATTCAAACTGCAAAAAATGCAGGTTACAACGTCATTGAATTAAATACCGTAATTGACAGCCATTTTATTCAACAATTGGAGTATAAAATGCAAGATCTTAAATTTGTAAGAGTTGATGCAGATACAATTGATAAATTGATTGAAAAAGATGAAGAAACACCATCTGTTCTTTCAGAAAAAGATCAAAAAAAGGTAGAAGAATTATTTAAAGCACAAGTAACGGGCGTGCCTGTAGAATTGAAATCACTTTCACCAAGTGACATGCCTGTCATGATTACCAAACCAGAATTTATGCGTAGAATGGCAGAAATGCAAGCTATGCAAGGAATGGGACTAGGAAATATGCCCGAAACGTACAATGTCATCATCAATACCAACCACCCCATTATCGGTGAAAAGCTATTGAAAATGAGAAGTAAAGACAAAAAAGAACGATTTGCTTCTTACTTGTATAATTTAGCAATGGTCAATCAAGGTATGTTGAAAGGAAAAGCATTGTCTGATTTCGTGAATGCTAGTTTGGAATTCATGGTAGATTAAATAATTTATCATAAATTTTATCAGAGTGGGTTTGTCTAAACTAAGACAAACCCATTTTTTGTTATCTTTACATTAAAAAAATGGATTTCAGAAAAAAATACATTAATGCAACTGAAAAAGAACTCATTTATGTAATCGAAAATCCCGAAATTTTCAGACCTGATGTGATAGACATTGCCAAAGATATATTTAGTATGCGGCTCATTTCGGATGAAGCCATACAGCACATTGCTGTGGAAGTAAATGCCGAGAGAATCAAAACCAAAATGGCAAAACTCAATCCAGCGATGGATGATATTTCGATTCATACAAGTTATTTTTTAGAAAAATCAACTATCAAACAATTATATATTGAAGCATTAGAATTATTGATACAGGAAAAAGATGCATTTAGATTTGATGTTTGGAAATATGCCATTGGGGGCTTTTGATAAAAATGGTATAAACTATGAAAATTTATAAAGATAAAAAATTTACAGATATTCAAGTAAATTATGATTATTGCAAATTCATTAACTGTGATTTTACGAAAATTCGTTTATCCAACACATATTTCTCCGAGTGTATTTTTGAAAACTGTAATCTCAGCAATGTAGTATTGCAAGAAGCAAGTTTTAATGATGTCAAATTTTTCAATTGCAAAATGGTTGGATTACAATTTAATGACTGCAATACCTTTCTTTTTTCAGTTGAATTTTCAGAATGCAATTTAAAATTGGCATCCTTCTATCAAATGAAGTTGATGAGCCAACATTTTGAAAATTGCAATCTTCAGGATGTAGATTTTGTAGAAGCAGATTTAACCAATGCAAATTTTGATCATTGTGACCTTTCTCAAGCTATTTTTGAAAATTCTATTTTAAAAAAAGCAGATTTCAGCTCTGCCGTAAATTATCACTTTGATCCTGAATTAAATCAAATTCAAAAAGCAAAATTCTCAAAAGATGGTGTGCTAGGATTATTATCTAAATATGATATTTCGATTGTATCCTAAACGATATTTTTACGTATCCCTTATTTATAAACACGCCAGCTCATGATTTCAATTTTAATGCCTGTATATAATGCTGCTCCATTCCTTGCAGATTGCATAGATTCTATCATAAATCAAACAGAAACCAATTGGGAATTAATCGCTGTGGATGATATTTCTACAGATAAAAGTTTGTCTATTTTGAAATATTATGAAAAAATGGATGAACGGATTCACATTTATCAAAATATCAAAAAAGGAATTATCCCTGCGTTAAGATTGGCATATGCCAAAAGTAAAGGGCTAATGATTACTAGAATGGATGCCGATGACATCATGGCAAGCAATAAACTGGAATTGCTAAAAACTGCACTGGTACTATCTGGAGTTGGTCATATAAGTACTGGATTGGTAGAATATTTTTCAGAGACAAAAGTTTACAATGGGTACAAAAAATATGAAGAATGGATTAATAATTTGACCATTTCTGAAAATAATTTTGAAGAAATATACAAAGAGTGTGTCATTCCATCTCCATGTTGGATGATATTTAGAGAAGATTTAGATTACTGCGGTGCGTTCAATCCCAATACTTATCCAGAAGATTATGATTTATGTTTTCGATTTTATCAATTTGATATGGAAGTTGTAGGCGTAGATCAAGTCATCCATAAATGGAGAGACCACCCAAATCGAGCATCTCGAACAGATAAAAATTATGCAGATAATCATTTTTTCAAATTAAAACTAGCCTATTTTCTTGCATTAAATTATTATCATAGCCGCAAAATCGTTATTTGGGGTACTGGAAATACAGGTAAAGAACTTGCCAAAGAGCTTCGTTATTTTGAAAAACCATTTGATTGGGTGACGAATAATCCCAAAAAAATAGGTCACAAAATAATGAATGTTGAAATTGAATCCTATAAAAAACTGCCCATGATGTGGCAACCACAAATTTTAGTAGCAGTATCTTCTCCCGAGGGTAAAGCTGAAATTCAAGCTTTTTTTAATCGCCATCAATATGAACAAAATTATCATTATTTTTGGATGGTATAATCTGGTTTACGTATGTATCCCGTTATTTAATTCATATCCATAAAGAAAATACCTTCTTGACTCATTCCTATTGGAAATGAAGTTCTATCAATCCAATCCTTTGACTGCAATTCTTCAATCGGATTGGACACAATACTTTTCTTAAAAATTTCAATACCTTTTGCAATAATTTTATCTTCAATATTTATTTTAGATTTGCCAAATATCGAAACGCCCTCTTTAGGAATATTTAAAAGTAAGATTTGAGTTTTTCCATGCTCTTTTTGAATATCTAAAACTTTAAAAAATGCACCCGACGGAATAACTATATGTCCAAGTCCAGGGTTTTGACTGAACATGGAAAGATCTTTACCTTTTGATGAAGCAACCAAATATCGACAATTCTTTCCAAAGCCGCCAATTTTATAGCTCACATCTGTAAGGCCTTTTTCCATCAAAATTTGATTTGGTTTATATTTAGAACTAAGATTTTCATCTAAATCTAAATCTCTGCAAAAAATTGATAATCCACCAAAAGTGGAATTCATGATGGCTTGTATTTCTTCATTTGTCATTTTTGTTATTGCTTTTTGGTGGTAAAATATAGAATATTTTTGAATATAGAACATTTAAAATTATATCAGACACTCCAAATCATCCCAAAATTTAGGATATGATTTAACAACCACGTCAGGATTTTCAATCTCGATAGGCCCAAACAACCCAAGGGGTGCAAATGACATTGCCATTCGATGGTCTTGATAGGTTTTAAATACAGGATGATCAATGACAGCTTTGCCTTCCACTAAATAATGAATATCTGTTGATGTTTTCGATAATCGGCTAGGCAATTGCATGAAATGTACTCCTACTTTTAACAACTCCTTTTGGAGTGCTTGAATGCGGTCTGTTTCCTTTATTTTCAATGTTTCCAAACCTGAAAACATGCCAATTATTCCCAGTCCAGCACAAATTACCACTACAGTTTGGGCAATATCTGGACAATTGATAAAATTCCATTCTAAAACATCAGGCAAGGATGTGTTTTTAGACTTTGAAAGGACTATCCCATTTTTCACAAAGGTCGTTTGAAGATCTAATTTAGACATAATTTCTACCATTGCTGCATCGCCTTGCACACTATCTTGAAATAATCCTTCTAATGTAATTTCAGCCGTTTCTGAAAAAGCAGCTAACCCATAATAATAAGATGCGGCAGACCAATCTGCTTCAACGAGGAAAGGTTTGACTAGATAAGTTTGGGGTGCAATGGAAATCATATTTTCATCCCATTGGTATTTTATTCCAAATTGAGACATGATTTTCAAAGTCATTTCAATATAGGATTTAGAAACCATATCTCCCGATAATGTCAAAATCAATCCATTTTTCAAGGTAGGTGCCAACATTAATAATGCCGAAACATATTGACTACTTATTTCCGATGAAACAGTCAAATTATGATTTCCTGTTTGATTTGACTCGTCAATTTTCAAGGGTGGAAAGCCTTCCTTTTTCATATAAGAAATATTTGCACCCAATTTCCGCAATGCATCTACCAATACACCAATTGGACGCTCTTGCATACGTGCACTTCCTGTAAGCACTTGCGTTCCTTCCTTAAAAGCTAAAATGGCGGTCAAAAATCGAAAAGTCGTTCCTGCATGTCCACAATCTAAATTTGCACCATCTTCAATATTATTCATCAACTCTTGGAAAATAGTAGTATCCTTAGAAGTGGATAGGTTTTGAACTAAAAAATCCTTTCCAGAGAGCAATTTGATAGCTAAAATTCTATTGCTTATACTTTTAGATCCATCTAATCGTATGGTGCCTTTTATTTGCTTGTTAGCAATGTGAAATTTCATAATTATTTTTGATGCTGTTATATGAATGCTGCCCTCTATTCACCTGTATCTTTCTCTGCATCTTCACGTTCCTTTCGTTTTCGTTCGCTCTCCCTATTATATGCCAAAATAATTTTTTTCACCAAACGATGACGCACCACATCTTCATCCGTCAATTCCATAATAGAAATTCCATTGGTTCCTTTCAATATTTGAATAGCTGTACGCAAGCCTGATTTTTGATGTCTTGGCAAATCTATTTGAGATAAATCACCTGTAATAATACATTTTGCAGAAGGACCGAGCCGAGTCAAAAACATCTTTAATTGCATAGAAGTCGTATTTTGAGCTTCATCCAATATAATAAAAGCATTGTCAAGGGTACGTCCACGCATAAATGCCAAAGGAGCAACTTCGACCACACCATTTGCCATAAAATATTCCAACTTATCTTTTGGAAGCATATCAAACAGTGCATCATACAAAGGGCGTAAATATGGATCTACCTTATCTTTCAAATCTCCAGGCAAAAAACCTAAGCTCTCTCCTGCTTCCACTGCGGGTCTGGTTAAAATAATCTTTTTCACCAACTTGTTTTTCAATGCTCGCAGAGCAATGGCAACCGCCACATAAGTCTTCCCTGTTCCAGCAGGACCAATGGCAAAAACAATATCATCTGTTTCAGAAGCATCGAATAATTTCTTTTGGTTTTTAGTTTTCGGTTTGATCACACGTCCATTTTTTGCATGAACGATTACCTTATTATCAGAAGCACCATTACTAATTCTACTTTCAAAGGGATTTTCGCCCTCAACCATAGATTGTACGGTTTGGATAGACAACTCATTGTCATCTTTAATTAACCTAACCATTTTCTCGAAAATTTCTTTTACCTTTTGAGTTAATTTTTTATCCCCTTGTATTTTAATATTATTTCCCCTTGCGGTAATATTTACGTTTAGGAAGGCGTTTTTAATAATATTCAGCTTGGCATTTTTTGCACCGAATAAATTAACAAGGTTTATACTATCAATAGTTAGAACAATTTCACTTACTTGTGTCTTCAAATTTAGTATTTTAAATGATTTACAAAAGGCAATAATTCTTGAAAATTAAAACAATATCAACTTTTTCTAGTTTAATATGTGTAATTTCCCACTTTTATTAAAAAAACATGAGAATACATTGTCAAAATAATATTCAATAATTATGCCCATAATTACATTTATGACGGATTTTGGAATCATGGACAACTATGTTGCGATAGTAAAAGGTGCCCTATTGACCGAAAATTCGGAATTAAATATAATAGATATTTCTCATAACGTCAATAAGCATGATATAGTTCAAGCTTCCTACATTTTAAAACATGCATATCCTTATTTTCCAAAGGGAACTATCCATATCGTTAGTGTAAAAGAGAGATACAGCAAGGATATTCAGTTTGTTTTGGTCAAAAAAGATGATCATTTTTTTATTGGGCCTGACAATGGGATTTTTTCGTTAATTTTTGATGCTCTCCCTACAGAAGTGTATCTTTTAGATAAGGGAGAAGATGAAGTTTTTCCACTTCCATACGTAGCTAGTAAGACCGTCAACTATATTTTATCTGATAAATCCCTTTCAAAGATTGGGAAAAAACAAGATGCCGTAGAAGTCAGATTCGCCATTCAACCTGTCATTGGCAAAAATCACATGAGGGGTACCGTCATTTTAATTGATGATTTTGGGAATGCCATTATTAATATTAAACAAGAATTATTTGAAAGTGCTAGAGCTGGAAGATCCTTTGCCATTTATGTCAAACGCAAATCTCCCATCACCAAACTAAGTGAGCATTATCTCAGTGTGAATATTGGCGAAGTTCTTGCACTTTTCAATTCTGCTGATTATCTAGAAATTGGTGTAAGTATGGGAAATGCCTCGACACTCTTGGATATTCGCCCAGAAGATACTATTCAGATTGACTTTTATGACCCTATTGCTTGATATCTACGATTTGAAAATATATTTTTAAAAAAAATCACTTCATTGGATATGCTGTAAAACGTACTAATTCGACATCTAAATCTATAAAATATAATGATAAAAAGAATTGTAAAACTTACCTTTAAAACATCTGAAATTGAAAACTTTAAAGCCATCTTTGAAGCTAAAAAATCAAAAATTCGTGGCTTTGAAGGTTGTGAACATTTAGAATTATGGCAAGATATAAATCAACCCAATGTGTTTTTTACCTACAGTTTTTGGAGAGATGTATCTGATTTAGAAAAATATCGTCATTCAGATTTATTTAAATCAACTTGGAAAGCAACAAAAGTGCTTTTTGATGATAAACCTATGGCATGGAGTATTTCAGAAGTAAAATAACCATTAAAAATGAAAGAGATAAACCTATAAACCACATAAAAAACGAATGACACTAGATTTAGAAACCTACAAAATACATATTGGAGATTTTTGGAAAGATTTGCAACTAGCAAACTATTCTAGCATTTTTGTATTAGTAGATGAAAATACAAAACAATATTGTTTACCTGTTTTTGAAAAAAATATAAAAACTCAATATTATCTGATTGAGATAAAATCAGGCGAAATTCATAAAAATATAGCAACATGCCAATACATTTGGTCTCAAATGGTCCAGTATGGAGCTGACCGTAAATCATGTATGATAAATCTTGGAGGAGGTGTGATTGGAGATATGGGAGGATTTACGGCATCTACATTTTATCGTGGCATGGATTTTATTCAGATACCGACTACTCTTCTTTCACAAGTAGATGCTTCCATTGGGGGAAAATTGGGCATTGATTTTATGGATTTAAAAAATGCCATCGGACTTTTCAAAAATCCAACCCAAGTTTGTGTTTCAGCAGATTTTCTAAATACCCTGTCTAAAAGAGAAATTAGAAGTGGATTTGCAGAATTAATCAAACATGGATTGATAGCGTCCAAACAAGATTGGAATGAATTACTAGCAATAAAAAACATAGACCAAATTACTAATTGGGAAAAATATATCATTCCATCGCTAAAAATAAAGAAAAATGTTGTTCAGAAAGATCCATTTGAAATGGGCTTACGAAAATCTCTAAATTTTGGACATACCATAGGTCATGCGATAGAAAGTCATGCCTTAAGCAATGGAATTTCTCTTTTACATGGCGAAGCAGTCGCTATTGGATTGATTTGCGAATCCTATTTGTCACACAAAATAGTGGGACTATCTAAAAAATCACTGGAAGAAATATCAAGTTACATTATCCATCATTATGGAAGATATACAATAAAAAAATCCAATTTTGAAACCTATCTTCAATTAATGACCAAAGACAAAAAAAATAAAAACCAAATCATCAATTTTACCATGATTTCAGAAATTGGGACCGTGATTTTAAACCAAACTGCAAATAATTCACTCATTCAAGAAAGTTTAGAATATTATATTTCTTTATAATGTCTTAATTCTGTAACTTGGTTCGATTTTGGAGAAATTGCATTTCCAAGAGATTTAGCAACGTAAAATGAGAAGACATGCTAGAAAAAATTAAACATTTTTTTAGAGAGAAATTTAGTGCGAAAGAAGATGATGATCATCATTCTAATCATCGAAAATATATCAAATATTTATGGATATTGACCATCCTATTTATTTTAAGTATTCCACTTGCTTTTATAACGATTTCTTTTACAAAATTACCTTCATTTGAAGAATTAGAAAACCCTAAATATGACCAAGCCACCCAAGTATTTGCCAATGATGGTACAGTCATCGGAAAATACTACATCGAAAATCGAGTAACCGTAGAATACAATGACCTTTCTCCCAATCTAATTCACGCACTACTTTCTACAGAAGATGAACGATACTATAATCATGCTGGAATAGATTTTCAAGGATTCGCCCGAGCAGTGGCTCGTTTGGGAAGAGACGGCGGGGCTAGTACTATCACACAACAACTCGCTAAACTTCTTTTTACTGAAAAACCCTCCAGAAATATTCTAAAAAGGATTATTCAAAAAATGAAAGAATGGATTATTGCCGTTCGTTTAGAAAAAAATTATACAAAAGAAGA
>CAZOHX010000024.1:0-12122 GCA_964579315.1 uncultured Saprospiraceae bacterium | reverse complement strand
GTGATTTTGCAGTCGGACAGTCAAGACAATTATATGGATTGACTATGCATTCTGAAAGACCCGAACATAGAATGTATGAACAGTATCATCCACTCGGTATCGTAGGGATTATTTCGGCTTTTAATTTTCCCGTGGCGGTTTGGGCTTGGAATTCAATGATTGCTTTGATTGCTGGTGATACTGCAGTCTGGAAAGCTTCTGAGAAAGCACCACTTTGCTCTGTGGCATGTATGAATATTTGGACAGAAGTGATGGATGACAATCCTAATATTCCAGAAGGATTACTTTGTATCATCAATGGTGATTATAAGGTAGGGGAATATATGACTACGGACAAGCGTGTCCCTTTGATTTCTGCAACGGGTAGTACTCGTATGGGGAGAATCGTTGGACAAACCGTAGCAGGTCGTTTTGGTAGAAGTTTATTAGAATTAGGTGGAAACAATGCTATCATTGTGACACCAAGTGCAAACATGGATATTGTTTTGACTAGTGTTGTGTTTGGTGCGGTAGGTACTTGTGGTCAGAGATGTACTTCTACAAGACGTGTTTTTGTTCACGAAGATATTTATGAAAAATTTGTTGCTTCGGTGCAAAGTGCTTATAAGCAAATCAAGATTGGCAATCCATTGGACGAATCCAATCATATGGGACCATTGATTGATCAAATGGCTGTAGATAATTTCTTAAATTCTATCAATGAAGTCAAAAAAGCGGGTGGTTCATTCATCGTAGAAGGTGGTGTGTATAAGGTAGAAGGATTTGAAAATGGATATTATGTGAAACCTTGTGTAGCTGAAGTTGAAAATAACTGGGATATCGTTCAGACAGAAACCTTTGCTCCTATTTTATATGTAATGAAATATTCAGACTTGGAAGATGCTATTGCAATGCAAAATGATGTCCCACAAGGTTTATCATCTGCAATTATGACCAATAATATGCAAGAAGCAGAACGATTTCTTTGTTGTGCAGGTTCTGACTGTGGTATTGCAAATGTAAATATCGGAACTTCGGGAGCTGAAATTGGTGGTGCTTTTGGCGGAGAAAAAGAAACAGGAGGCGGTCGTGAAAGTGGATCAGATGCTTGGAAAGCTTATATGCGACGTCAGACAAATACTATTAATTACGGAAAAACTGTTCCTTTGGCTCAAGGTATTAAATTTGATTTTTAATTTTTGAAAATTAATTTAAGATAGATATTAAAAATGCCACTTCATCAAATGGAGTGGCATTTTTTTATTGGATTTATTCATCAACAAGTGCTCACTTACATTACATCGTCAAATAAATGGATCTATTACGTTCCAATTCTCTAAAAAATGGATCATTTAGATCTTTAATAAAACGAATAGCTTCTCCTGTGGATTTCATTTCAGGACCTAGATTTTTATCCACATTTGGAAATTTATCAAAAGAAAAAACGGGCACCTTGATAGCATATCCTTCCAAATTATTGATCATCTCAAAATCTTTTAGTTTTTTTGTTCCCAACATGATTTTCGTGGCTATTTGTATATATGGAATTTGATAGGCTTTTGCAATAAAAGGAGTAGTTCTTGATGCTCTCGGATTGGCTTCTATGACATAAACAACTTCATCTTTAATCGCAAACTGGATATTAATTAAGCCTTTGGTATTTAAGGCTAATGCTAATTTTCGAGTGTACTCTTTCATCTTTTTTAGTACATTTTCGGAAAGGCTGTAGGTGGGTAATACCGCAGAACTATCTCCTGAATGAATGCCCGCTGGTTCAATATGTTCCATAATTCCCATGATGTGTACATCTTCTCCATCGCAAATGGCATCCACTTCAGCCTCTTTGGCTCTTTCTAAAAATTGATCAATGAGTACTTTATTATCGGGCATATGCTTGAAAATACTTAAAACATGTCTTTCCAATTGATGGTCATTGATGACGATGCGCATACGTTGCCCACCTAATACATAGGAAGGTCTAACCAATACGGGATAAGAAACTCGATTAGCAACATCTAAAGCATCATCAACATCATCTGCTACTCCATAATTTGGATAAGGAATATCTAATTTTTTTAATAAATCAGAAAAACGGCCCCGATCTTCCGCTAAATCAAGAGATTTATAATCAGTGCCGATAATTTTGATGCCTTTTTTAGTTAGGGTTTCTGCCAATTTTAAGGCGGTTTGTCCTCCTAATTGAACAATCACGCCTTCTGGTTTCTCTAAATCTAATATGGATTCTAAGTGTTCCCAAAATACGGGTTCAAAATATAATTTATCAGCAATATCAAAATCAGTGGAAACCGTTTCTGGGTTGCAATTAATCATAATCGACTCATACCCTTCCTCTTTCACGGCCATTAATCCATGGACACAGCAATAATCAAATTCTATACCTTGCCCAATTCGATTTGGACCAGATCCTAGAATAATGATTTTCTTCTTGTCGGTAGGAATGCTTTCATTTTCTTGATCAAAAGTAGAATAAAAATAGGGCGTTTGTGCTTCAAATTCAGCAGCACAGGTATCGACCATCTTATAAACTCTTTCTATCTTTAGTGCCTTTCTTTGTTTATGTACATCTTTTTCTGAAACTCGGAGCAACCAAGCAATTTGGGCATCAGAATATCCATGTTGTTTCAATTTTAAAAAGAAAGGTCGTGGAATATCCTCGGGTACATTATAGCACATCAGTTGCTTTTCAATATTTACCAATAATTTGATTTGATTTAAAAACCAAGGATCAATTTTGGTAAGATTATGAATGGATTTTACAGGGACACCTAATCTTAAGGCATCTTTTACTCTATAAATCCTATCATCACTCACATTTTTTAATCTTTCAAGAATATCTGATGTTTTGATCCATTCTTTTTTATCTGCTCCCAATCCCATTCGATTATTTTCTTGAGATTGACAAGCTTTTTGTAATGCTTCTAAAAAACTTCGTCCAATGGCCATCACTTCTCCAATAGATTTCATTTGTAATCCAAGAATATGGCTAGATCCATAAAATTTATCAAAATTCCATCGTGGCATCTTTACAATAACATAGTCAAGCGTAGGCTCAAAAAAGGCGGAAGTCGTTTTTGTAATTTGATTTTTTAATTCATCTAAATGATAACCAAGTGCTAATTTTGCCGATATTTTTGCAATGGGATATCCCGTTGCTTTACTTGCTAATGCGGACGAGCGAGAGACTCTAGGATTGATTTCGATGACAATCATATCTTCTGTTTCGGGATCTACTGCAAATTGAATATTACAGCCACCTGCAAAATTTCCAAGGGATCGCATGGCCTTGATAGATTGATTTCTCATTTTTTGATATACCGTATCTGGTAAGGTCATCGCAGGGGCAACCGTGATGCTATCTCCTGTATGAATGCCCATTGGGTCAAGATTTTCTACAGTACAGATAATGACTACATTGTCATTGGAATCTCGTAGTAACTCTAATTCATATTCTTTCCATCCTAAAACTGCTTTTTCAACCAATACTTCGTGAGTGGGCGATGCTTCAAGCCCTCTTCTCAATAAATGGTCAAATTCTTCTTGTGTATGTACAAATGCACCTCCAGAACCACCAAGTGTGTATGATGCTCGAATTACTAATGGAAAGCCGATTTTTTGTGCGGCATCTTTGCCTTCGAGCATGGAATTGGCAATAAATGATGGGGCAACCATAAAGCCTAAATCTACCATTTTTTGCTTAAATGCTTCCCTGTTTTCCGTAAGTTCTATGGCATCTAAATCTACACCAATAAGTTCAACGTCATATTTTTGCCATATTCCTTGATTGGCTGCTTCAATGGTTAAATTTAATGCTGTTTGTCCTCCCATGGTCGGAAGTACCGCATCAATTTGTCTCTCTTCCAAAATTTGGATTAAACTACTCACTTCCAAGGGCAATAAATAAATATAATCTGCCATGACGGGGTCAGTCATAATCGTAGCAGGATTTGAATTGATCAAGGTGACTTCAATTCCCTCTTCTCGAAGAGATCTAGCTGCTTGGGAGCCCGAGTAATCAAATTCGCAAGCTTGACCAATGATTATTGGTCCACTTCCGATAATTAAAACAGATTTAATGGCGTGATTCTTAGGCATGGATTTTTATTTTTCGACAAAGATATAAAACTCAAAAGACAATTGCTTAGGTTTTAAAATCAGATTTTACAATTATTCTAAATTTTGCGTTTTATTTATCTGGACTCATGTATAATGTATTGTATATCAGTCTATTAAAATGTATTTTTTCTTTAATTTTATCCAATTGTTTGTCCTATTGTTTTAAAAATATATAAATCATTTTGCCAATAAGTCTTTTTTTACATCATCTTTTTTTACTTTTAACCTTGGATTAGTATGGTAAAGGATATTTTCAACCTATTATCGTATTTGTATATTAATTGAAGAAATTCATGTTGCAAAAATTTCTGGTTACAGATGGAGTACATCCATTATTATTAGAAGGATTAGAAGGGTTGGGTTTTCAAGTTGAATATTTACCCAAAATAAGTCTGGAGAAAGTTAAATCTATCATATTCGATTACGATGGGATGATTATCAATAGTAAGATATTGGTAGATAGAGCATTGATTGATGCTGCACCAAAATTGAAATATTTAGGACGGTTGGGCTCTGGTATGGAGATAATAGATATGGACTACGCCGCCAAAGCGGGCATCTATGTAATGAATGCTCCAGATGGAAATTGTGATGCGGTGGGAGAACACGCAATCGGAATGCTTCTTACTTTGTCTAATAAATTATTATCCGCAGACCGAAATGTGAGAGCAAAGCATTGGGATAGAGAAGGGCATCGTGGTTTTGAAATTGCCAATTTGACTTTAGGAATTATTGGGTTTGGACATACGGGATTCAGTTTGGCAAAAAAAATAAGTGGATTTGGTGTGCAAGTTTTGGCCTATGATAAATATAAAAAAGGATATGCTGACGATTTTGATCATGTCAAAGAATCCAATATGAATGAAATATTTGAAAAAGCAGATATGGTAAGTTTTCATTTGCCACTTACCGATAAAACAGCAGGATTGGTGGATCAAAAATATTTGCAGTCATTTAAAAAGAACATAATTGTGATAAATACATCCCGTGGTATTGTGATAAAAACACAGGATTTGATTGAGCAATTAGAAAATGGTAAGGTTAGGGGAGCATGTTTAGATGTATTTGAAAATGAAAAACCTAATACTTACTCGAAAAGTGAAAGTATAATGTACGACAAACTGTATGATTTTGATAATGTTGTCTTAAGTCCACATGTGGCGGGTTGGACCGTAGAGTCAAAAGAGCGTTTGGCGAGTATCTTATTAAAAAAGATAACAAAAGCTATTAATAATAAAGGGTAAAAGTCTGTTTTTCAGCAATTTATCCTTTTAATGTAATGTATTAAACATTTTATTTAAAAGTAAACGATTATTGATTTGAATTTAAATTATGTTTGTCATATAGTTTGCAAATCAAGATTTTACGTTTTGTTTTGAATATCTATTTTAGTAATATTGCATTACAAATATTAGGATTAAAGAATTATTTTTTTGAACAAAAATTGTATCTATGGTACGGAATTTTCTACTCTCGTTAAGTTTATTACTGCTGAGTGGGGTCGTGTTTTCTCAAACAACAATAGTTGGGACAATCACAGAGCCTGATGGTAACCCTGCAATCTCAGCCAATGTCGTCTTAGAAAGAGGCGGCGTATTTATTCAAGGTGTTTCAACCGATTTTGATGGTAAATATCAAATCAATGGTATAGAACCAGGAACCTATGACATTCGAGCCAGTTATGTCGGTTTTAATGATAAGGTCATTCAAGGTGTACTTATTTCAAATAAGGAAAATGTCATTGATATAGTCCTTTCTGCTCCTGGAGTTGATTTGAAAGTTGTGGAAATTGTTGAATACAGAATTCCTGTTATTGAAAAAGATAATACCACTCAAGGACAGGTGGTATCTGCTGAAGATATCAAGAATATTGCAACAAAAAGTATTGCAGGTGTAGCTTCTACTACTGCTGGTGTCGGATCCGCCGATGATGGTGCTGCATTAAGTGTAAAGGGATCACGAACATCTTCTACTGTATATTATGTAGATGGAATGCAAGTACGTGGAACACCACCTACCTCTGAGATTGAGCAAATGCAAGTAATCACAGGGGGTATCGGTGCTGAGTATGGGGATGTTGCTGGGGGAATCATTTCTATCACTACTAAAGGACCTTCTGGAAAATTTGGTGGTGTGATAGAAGGAGAAACGTCAGAGCTTTTTAATGAATATGGATATAACTTTTTAAATGCATCATTGAGTGGACCTATTATTAAAAAAGACGATAAGGCTATCTTGGGATATCGTATTGCTGGTACATATACTAGGCAAAAAGATGATAGACCGTCTGGAACACCTATTTTTAGAGCAAAAGACGATGTCATCGCTAATTTAGAAGAAAATCCCGTTACAAGAGATAAAAGCGGTGGATTTATCCCAAGTGCTCAGCTTTTAAATTCTGATGATATTCAAGAATTAAAGTATCGTCCTAATGAAGGAAATGAAGTATTAAACATTACTGGAAAAATTGATGCACGGTTATCTGATAATATTGATATTTCTATTGGTGGATCCTTTAACAAAGAAGATGATCAATTTACTCCACGATTTGGTAGTACAAGAACTACTGATTCAAGAGTTTCGGGTAAGGGTTCATGGACGACTTACAATAGTCAGAATAATCCCACTCAACATGATAAGTCTTATAGAGGTAACTTTAGATTTAGACATCGTTTAGGAGGTACTACTTATCAAGCAGCAGCAGATGAAGGGGCAGATGCAACGCAACCTTTGATTCAGAATGCTTCCTATACTATTCAAGTTGGATATGAAAATGAATTAACAGATAGAGCTGATCCACATCATGGGGATAAGTTTTTTGACTATGGTTATATCGGTAAATTTAATTACGAATGGGTTCCTGTTTTTAATTTTACTCCTCTGGGACCAATACATTCTGATTATAGACAGAATTTTACAGGTTATGAAGCGGGAACGGTGAATCCTATTTTAACGAATTATAATAAATTTCTTGAAGATACTCCTAATGATCAACTTTTCATTGCAAAAAATGGAGATATTGATAATTCATTTGCAGATGTTTGGAATTTTCATAGCAATGTTGGTTCGGTATATAATTATTTTTTGAAAAGAGATAATAAATATTACGATGTGAAATTTAGAACGTCATTTGATATCGTTCCTTCTAAAAATGTGAAGCACAGTATCACATTCGGGTTATCTTATGAGCAGCGTTTTTATAGAGGATATGATATCTCTCCACGTTCATTGTGGACGGTGGCTAGATCTTTAGCTAATAGACATTTGGTAGGGGTAGATACGTCACAAGTAGTGCGTCAAGATGAATTTGGAAATGATATTTATAAGGTAGTAAATAGTGAAGGTGCATATCCCCAAAGTAAATTCTTTAAGTCTGTTAGAGATGCATTGGGCGTTGATCATGGTGACTTTTTTAATATTGATGCTTATACGCCAGATCAGTTGTCACTAGATATGTTTTCTGCTCAAGAGTTGAATGATAATTCAAATCTTGGATTGAATTATTATGGATATGATTATGTAGGAAATCAATTGGGTAATGATGTTACTTTTGAAGATTTTTTTACTGATAGAGATGAAAATGGCATACGGACATTTCCTGTAGCAGCGTTCCAACCCAATTATGTAGCAGGGTATATTCAAGATAAATTTAAGTTTAATGATATTTATTTTAGAGTAGGTGTACGAGTGGATAGATATGATGCAAATACAAAAGTATTGAAGGATCCTTTCTCTTTATATGAAGTTATTTCTGCTAAAGATTTTTATGCCTTAGACGGTGTAGATCCTGCTACTAGACCTAATAATGTAGGAGATGATTTTAAGGTATATGTGAATGGGGATTCAGAAAAATCAACAGATGTACGTGCATATCGGGATGGTGAAAAATGGTATTTTGCAGATGGATCTGCTGCTAAAGGTGGAGAAGTTATCTTTGGTGGAGAAACCGTACATCCAAGATATATCCCAAATAGAATTAATAATATTAAGGATGAAAAAGATTATGATCCAAAGAATTCATTCAAGGATTATGAACCTGTAATTAATTTTGCTCCCAGAATCGCAGTTTCATTCCCTATTTCTGATAATGCTAACTTTTTTGCTCATTATGATGTATTGACACAGCGACCAGGTGCAGGACAAGCAAATGAAAGTGCTTTAGGGTATTATTACTTAGAAGATCGTGCAAGTTCGACATTTTACAGTAATCCAAATTTGAAGCCACAAAAAACAGTAGATTATGAAGTTGGATTCCAACAAAAAATATCATCATCTTCTTCTGTAAAGCTTTCTGCTTATTATAAAGAATTGAGAGATATGATTCAGCAACGTACTTATTTGTATGTCGCAGATCCTATTAATAACTATGATACTTATGACAATCAAGATTTTGGTACGGTAAAAGGATTTACGTTCGCTTATGATTTGAGACGTACGGGTAATATCAGAATCAATGCTTCTTATTCTTTGCAGTTTGCTAATGCAACGGGTTCTGATGCAGACTCACAGCAAGGGCTTACTTCAAGAGGAAATATTAGAAATATATTCCCTACATCTTATGATGAACGACATAAGGTAAACCTTTCTGTTGATTATAGATATGGTAACGGTAATTCTTATAACGGGCCTGAAATGTTTGGAAAAAATATATTGCAAAATGCTGGTATTAACTTTTTGATGACTACCGTTTCAGGACGACCTTATACTCAAAAGCAATTACCTGCTATTTTGTCAGGGGAAACTACTTTAGGAACTATCAATGGTGTCAATAAACCATGGACTTTTAGATTGGATATGAGAGTGGATAAAGATTTTTCTTTTGGTAAAAATATGGGTGTGAATGTTTATTTTCGGGTTCAAAATTTATTGGATACAAGAAATGTGCTTTCTGTGTATGAAGCTACAGGCTCTCCTACGGATGATGGTTATTTGACATCTGCAAATGGACAGTCTGTCTTGAATGCTTTATCTTCAGACGAAGAAAGACGGGCATATCGGGATGCATACCAGTGGCGATTGTTGAATCCTTTTATGTTTTCTCTTCCTAGAAGAATGTATATTGGTGCCATCTTTAATTTTTAATCTTTGAGATTTATAAGTAAAAAATAATGAATATGAATAATTTAAAATATATGATAATTGTCCTGCTCAGTATGGGCTCTTTTGGACAACTTATCGCACAGGATTGTGCGAATGCAAAAAGCAGTGTAGATTTGGCTGTGAATAATGTCCGTGCTAGGTTACAAGGTGGTGGAGATGTCTGGTGGGATGGTGATAATGGCCGTTATGTAGTACCTAAGGTAGAAGCGGGTTTGGAAGAAGTATCCTCTATTTTTGCGGCAGCAGTATGGATTGGAGGATATGATCCAGGTGGAAACTTGAAATTGGCAGGACAAATGTTTGGTCGTAGTCAAGGTAATTTTGATTTTTATCCTGGACCACTTAGAGAAGAAAGGTTTGATGGTGATAGTTTGGCAGGTACAACGGAAAAAAGTATCTGTGAACAGTGGGATAAACATTTTGTAGTTACTGGAAAGAATATCGATAAGCATTTGAGCAATTATAAAAAGGCTAAGGAAGCTGGCATTGATTATAATCCTGACTTAATTCCACTCGATGTGAAAGGATGGCCTGCACGTGGAAATCCTTACTTTTTTGAAATTGCAGGATTTGAATTGCCAGATAATGAGCAAGGGCAAGGTTTAGGTTCTTTTTTCGATAAAGATGAAGATGGATTTTATGATCCTGCCCAAGGAGATTATCCTATTATTGAAATTAGAGGATGTGATGCTCCTCAATATCCTGATGAGATGGTTTTTTGGATTTATAACGATGCTGGTGGAGTTCATAAGCAATCTAATGCTCAATCTGCTATTCAAATGGAGGTACAAGTACAAGCTTTTGCTTATGCAACCAATGATGAGTTGAATGATATGACCTTTATGAGGTATAAATTAATCAATAGAGCCATTGAAGATATTGATAGTTGCTATTTTGGATATTTTATAGATCCAGATTTAGGTTGCAGCTCGGATGATTATACAGGATGTGATACTACGGTTCAAATAGAGTTGATTCATAATGAACCTGTTCCGCGAACAAGAGATTTGATGTATGTTTATAATGAAGATGCACAAGATGGTAGTTCTGGGTGTAATTGTGGTCAAGGTGTTCCTACATATTGTGACCATGTTCCGATTTTAGGGGTGGATTATTTTAGAGGACCAAGAGAGGGAGTTGATACTAGTGGTGATGGGGAAATTGATATTAAGGTAGAATTAGGAATGAGTTCGTTTATTTATTTTAATAGGGGGGTGAGTAATCCACCAAGTGCAACAACGGATCCTGCAAATGCCAATGATTTTTATAATTATTTGAGAGGGTTTTGGAAAGATGGAACTCCTTTAACCGTAGGTGGTACGGGTTATAAATCAAGTGCTACTCCTACTAAGTATGCTTTTCCAGGAGCACCTAATGATGATAATGCTTGGTCTATGTGTACGGCTAGTTTACCAAATGATGATAGACGTACAGTACAGGCTTCTGGTCCATTTTTACTGGAGCCAGGTGATGTTAACGAGTTGATTGTTGGAGTGCCATGGGTACCAAATATTGATTATCCATGTCCAGATCTTTCTCGATTATTGTTTGCGGATGACTTGGCACAAGCACTATTTAATAACTGTTTTGATATCACAGATGGACCAGATGCTCCAGATGTTGATTTTGTAGAGTTGGATAGAGAGTTGGTAGCTATTTTTTCCAATGATGAAGAATCCAATAACCCACAAGAAAAATATTCTGAACCAGATTTGACGGCTCCAGCTAATCCAGATCCTGAAGCTAACCAGTATAAATTTCAAGGATATAAACTATATCAATTGTCTGGTCCTCAAGTAACTACTGGAGAATTGGATAATCCAGATAAGGCAGCATTGGTATATCAGTGTGATATTACGGATGGAGTCGCTAAAATATATAATTGGAAAACTAGTGATAATCCAAGTGATGCAGGTCCTGATTTTGTATATACTCCTGTGTTGGAAGTTGAAGGAGCAGATAAAGGTGTAAAGCATACTATCAGACTTACAGAAGATAGATTTGCTAAAAGTGATAGAAGATTGGTCAACAATAAGAAATATTACTATGTTTCTGTTGCATATGCTTATAATAACTACGAGTCCTTTGATCCTGTAACAGCAGTTGGTCAAAAAAGTAATTACCTAGAAGGTCGTCGAAATGTGAAAACTTATGTAGCGATTCCTAGAAAAATTGTAGATCGAAATTTAATGGCTGATTATGGTACTTCTCCTCAAATCACAAGAGTAGATGGTGTAGGTGCTGGTCATCTGGTTGTCGATCCTGATAACGTAGAGCGAAATGTATTTGCATTTGGTGATACTCGTATGCTTATTACTAAGGAAACAGAGGATAAAATCTTGAATGGAACTTTTGATGGAAAAACATCTGAAGTGACTTATGAAGCTGGCACGGGACCCATTGAAGTAAAAGTTTATGATCCTTTGAGAATTTCTGACGGTGAATTTATTTTGAAATTTGTCGATAATACCGATGATGTTACTTCAGAAACATATTGGGAATTGACAAATACGGATCCTAATGTTGATTTTTCGGTAACTTGTGATTCTACTATTGCTAAGTTGAATGAACAATTGATTACAGAATATGGCTTTTCTGTTACTATTGGGCAAACTCAAGATGCAGGAAGTAAAAATAAAGGAAATGGTTATATTGGGCAAATAGTATTGGCAGATGATGCGGCTAAGGCAGCTTGGTTTAGAATAATGCCACCAGATGCTTTTGGTCCTATTTCGTCTTTCCTTGCTACAAAAAATGGACAACGATATCACAGGTATGATCCAAATCAAGATTATAATAATGCTGCTTTTTTCCCATTTGATTTGTGTGAAACGACCGTACCGCCTCAAGGTGTGATTTCTCCAGGTTGGATGAACTCGAAAGGGTCAAGTCTGACTCATAAATTAAAA
>CAZOHX010000023.1:9596-12167 GCA_964579315.1 uncultured Saprospiraceae bacterium | reverse complement strand
AAATAGAGTGTCGGTCGCCCATGAGGAGCATCGTCTTCATATAATTCTGAAAAAGGTATTTGATTTCCAAATTGTTGTATAAGAACTTTGCCTAAAATCGGACCAACGGGAATCATACGAATATTGATATCTGGACGAGAAGCCAATAAAAAATCTTGATATTGAATCCACCAATCATGAAATTCCCCTTGTGTATAGGTATCGTATTGTGCAAATTCACTTTGTGAAGGTGGAAACCCATTGCCCAAAAAACCAGCCATATCTGGCCAATTTTCATAAATGTAATAATCTACACCTTCTTCTTGAGTTGCAACCCAATCTACAATATCTTCCGTGGCAGAAACAGGAGTAACACCTGGGTCACTTGGATATTCCAAATTTGGATCTTGCCATTGCATGAAATTTCCTGCCGTTATTAAAATGGTTGTAATATCCGCATTTGAAAATGGTTCTGTGTCCGATTCCCATACTCCAGGGACAATATCATATCCCCATTGTGCAATGGGTGGTAAATTGGCATGCTGTGGTAAAAATCCATATTGCCCACCCGCTGCAAAATTCCTACCAGAAGCTTGACATAATAGATACATCCAATGGGGGACGGTCGTTTCATCGCTTGGCGTTGGAATAGCTGGTGGTCTATGATCAATAAGGCTGTGTCCGAAAATAAACATTTTAGTGTCCTGAGCTTGAGACAAAAAAGGTATTGAAACGATAATAAGACACCAAAACGTAAATATTCTTTTCATTTGCAAAATTAATTTTATAAATCCAAAAGTAGAAACTAAAAACTGTAAAAGCAAATATTCTAAACACCTGCTTAATCGAATTCAGTTCAAATTACATTTACTTCCCACATTTTGCGACGAAATCAAATTAAAAAATTATATTTTACAAGCATACTGCTATAATATCTTATCTTTGACAAACTAATATATGTGTCTGTACATCCAGCCACAAGAAATTATTCTACGAAACGTTATTTATGAAATTTACCATCAAGTGGATTCTATTTATAACTGTATTGGTTTTTTCACTTCATGCAACCAGTCAGAATGATATCGCATTTCAACAATTATCAAAAAAAGATGGTCTATCTCAATCTAGCGTGTTCTCCATCGCCCAAGATAGTCTTGGTTTTATGTGGTTTGGTACTCGAGATGGTCTAAATAGATTTGATGGATATCATTTCAAAATTTATCAAAAAGATACTTCTCAAAATAGCATAGTTGGAAATGATGTACGAGTCATCTATGTCAGCCCCACTTCCAAAGATATTTGGATTGGAACGACTTCGGGACTCTCCCGACATAGATCATCAACGGATGATTTTCAAAATTACCATTATGATAAAACAGATTCAACGACGCTTTCAGGAAAAGTGATCCGTTCCATTTTTCAAGATTCAAAAAATCAATTATGGGTTGGAACATCTCAAGGTCTAAATCTTTATAATCCCAATACGGATAACTTTAGCAGAATAGATTTTCCAAATTTACCCCCTAATCAAAATATAGAAATTTCATCTATTATTGAAGACAAAAATGGGATTCTTTGGTTGGGAACCGACATCGGGTTGTTCACCATAAAAAAAGTAAATTCTAAATTTGAAATCATTTCAATTGCATTGCCCAATATTGAGATTACTCCAAATATCAAAGTACTCACTTCAGATAAATCATCAAACCTTTGGATTGGAACTGAAAAACATGGACTATATTACTGGAATCAAAAAAATCAATTGATTGTATCCTACCAAAATGAAGCATTGAATCCAAATTCAATAACCCACAATGAAATAAGATCCCTATGCTTAGACGAAAATGAGAATCTTTGGATTGCAACTTTCAACGGACTCAGCTATTTGAAAAAAGGAACATCAAAATTTTTAAATTATTCAAAATCAGAGAAACAAACTGGATTGAGCCATAATTCTGTGCATTCCGTTTTTATTGACAATCAAAATAGTCTTTGGGTGGGAACCTATTATGGTGGCGTAAATCATTGGGCGAAAAACTACAATCGATTTCGTAATTTTAGACATTCAGCCAATGATAACAGTTTAAGCAATGATGTTGTAAGTTCGTTTACAGAAGATGAAAATGGAAATTTATGGATAGGAACAGAAGGGGGTGGTCTTAATTTTATGGACAAAAATGGTAAATTCATAGCCTTTAAAAATCATCCCAATAAAAACTCAATTTGTGGTAATAATGTCAAGAAAATTATCCTTGATAAGGAAAAAATTTGGATTGGAACTTTTCATAAAGGGCTAGATCTTTTTGATATTCAATCTAAGCAATTTACTCATTTTGTGCATAGATTTGATGATAGTAATAGCTTATCAAACAATAATGTTTATGGATTGTTGAAAGATCATAACAATCTTTGGATATTAACTTATGGAGGAGGACTGGATATTTTAAATCTTAACACAAATACTTATACTCATTTCAAAAATAAAGTTAGTGATACTACTACATTAAGTTCAAACTTATCTAGGGTCATCATTAAAACAGAAAAATCCTTTTGGATAGTTACTGAAAAAGGGCTAAATAAAGTCAATTGTGA
>CAZOHX010000023.1:0-9586 GCA_964579315.1 uncultured Saprospiraceae bacterium | reverse complement strand
TGTGATATAAATGGATTACCCATTTCGTTTGAAACATTTTTAAATCAACAAAAAATATATAGTTTATATTTCAACAATAAAAACGTTCTTTGGATTGGTACTTTTGGCAATGGACTATATCGAATGGATTTACAATCTAATGAAATTAATCATTTCGGTCAAAAAGATGGATTACCTGGCAATTCAATTTTTGGCATTTTAGAAGATGGAAATAATAAAATATGGCTGAGTACAAACAACGGTTTGTCTAAACTTGATCCATTGAGTCATTCTTTCACAAATTATAATCACTCCAATGGTTTAATCAATTTGGAATATAATTTCAATGCCTATTTGAAATTAAAAAATGGAGAAATGCTCTTTGGAGGAACAAAAGGCTTTACCCAATTTCATCCAAAATCAATTCATCTAAATACTTTTACTCCGCCTTTAGTATTGACAGAATTTAAAAAGAATAATAAAACTGTAAAACTAAAAAAGAATTTGAATGAAATTTCAGAAATGGAATTTGCGTACAATGAAGCCAATTTTTCAATGAAATTTGCTGCACTAGATTTTGTCAGTCCAGAAAATAATCGATATGCCTACAAACTAGAAGGGCTTGATAAGGAATGGAATTATGCTACTGGAAAAACGGAAGCCGTTTATAGAATCCAAAAAGAAGGAAGCTATCTTTTTAAATTGCGGGGAACAAACAGCGATGGAATTTGGAATCCCGATACCAAATTAATGAAAATCATAGTCCGACCGCCTTGGTGGAAAACTTGGTGGGCGTATATTGCCTATTCATTATTAATTTTACTTTTAGCAATAGGATTTTATAGGTTTATTACATTGAAACACAATTTGGAATTGCAAAAAAATATAAAACTACAGGCAGATATCCTAAATGAAGAAAAATTGACGTTTTTCACCAATATCACACATGAATTTAGAACGCCACTCACTCTGATTATTGGCCCATTAAAAGAAATTGTAAATCATGAACAACTCACTTCTACCGTAAACAAAAAAATAGAATTAATAGAAAAAAATGCCAATAGATTGCTTAATCTGGTCAATCAAATTTTAACCTTTAGAAAATTAGAAACAGATCATGAACCTATGCAAATTTCAAAGCATGATTTAATTCCGTTTCTAAAAGAAATATTTTTACTTTTTCAAGGGAAAGCCAACCTGCATGATATACGGTACACTTTTCATACAGACCAAGATTCGATTGACTTATGGTTTGATGATACAAAACTTGAAAGAGTATTTTTTAATTTATTATCCAATGCATTTAAGTTCACACCTGATAGAGGAAAAATTGAATTAACAGTAAAAGTCCATGCAGAAAATATTGAAATACAAGTATCTGACAATGGTCCTGGCATAGACCCAAAAATTCAAAACTTAATTTTTAAAAGATTTTATGAACGCTCTAATAATGAACGATTCTCCGTAAAAAATACAGGAATAGGGCTTGCTATTTCAAAACAAATGATTGATTTACATCAAGGAAATATATCTGTTCAATCTACAAAAGATCAAGAATCGGGAGCAACGTTTATCGTTAAATTGAAAAAAGGAAATGCACATTTTGATGAATCTACCATTATTGAATCCAATATTCTTCCTGAAATAAAGCATGAAACTAACAATGAAAAAGAAAATAATCCAGTTCTGACAGACGATTCTCCAAGATTATTGATTGTAGAAGATAATCCAGAAGTACTAAATTATATGGAGCGTATATTTTCAAAAATTTACATCATTCAAAAAGCAACCAACGGTATTGAAGGTCTAGATAAAGCAAGCCAATTTAAACCCAATCTAATAATCAGTGATATTATGATGCCTGAAATGGATGGAATCACGTTTTGTGCAAAACTAAAATCCAATATTGAAATTAGCCACATTCCTATCATCCTATTGAGTGCACGTACAACATCCAATTTCATCATAGCAGGATTGCAAAATGGAGCGGATGATTACATTACAAAACCGTTTAATCCCGATGAATTAAAACTCCGTGTTCGGAATATTATTCAAACCCGTTTGGACATTCAAAATAAATTTTCAAGATCCATTTCATTTGATCCTAAAAAAATTAATATTACATCTACAGATGAAATTTTTCTTGAAAATGCCTTAACCATTGTTGAAAATAATATGGGCAACTTCCAATTCAATGTCCTCCAATTTGCAAAAGAATTAGCCGTAAGCAGACCATTACTTTTTACAAAAATAAAAGCATTAACTGGACAAACACCCAATAATTTCATCAAGACCATTCGATTAAAAAGAGCCGCTCAATTATTAAAATCAAACAAATTAAACATTTCAGAAGTAGCCAATATGGTGAGTTTTAAAGATCCGAAATACTTTAGGAAATGTTTTCAACAACAATTTGAACAAACGCCATCTGAATATAAAAAGCGTTATAATTCATAGACTTTTATCCAATATTCCACCTATTGGTTGCTAAAATAGACGAATTACCCCCTTTATATAGATTATTTTCTCCATTTATCTTTTTAGATTTGTTTTAGTGTTAAGTCACGTACTTAATCAAACATCTTGCAGAATGCAAAATGCAACGGACTGAAGTCTGTTGTCCATTATGACCTACTCAATACAACTATGATTAAAAATATTTTCATATTAATATCTATTTTCTTTTTAGCAAGTTTTATGCTTCAAGCACAAACTGGAACTATCCAAGGAATAGTTTATGAAGCAGATGGAACATTGCCCTTAATAGGAGCAAATATCTATTTAAAGAGTGATTTAACATTTGGAACATCATCAGAAATAGATGGAAGCTATGTTTTGAAAAATATTCCAGTTGGTACACATACTTTTGTTTATTCCTATCTTGGTTATGAAATTCGTGAACAAGAAGTAACAATTGAAGAAAATAAGACAGTCATGGTAAATGCTGTTCTAGGGGCTGTAAATTATGATGGGGCAGAAATACTCGTTACCGCTCAAGCCTTAGGACAAGCAAAAGCCATTCATGAACAAATCAATTCTGAATCAATCGCCAATATCGTTTCTGCGGCAAGAATCCAAGAACTTCCTGATGTAAATGCAGCAGAAGCAATTGCAAGATTACCTGGAATAGCCATTAATAGAAGTGGTGGTGAAGGGCAAAAAGTGGTCATTCGAGGCATGTCACCCAAATTCGCAGCAATTACAGTCAATGGAATTAGGTTGCCATCCAATTCAAGCTCCGATAGATCCGTTGATTTGTCATTGATTTCTCCAGAATTATTAGACGGAATAGAAGTTTTCAAATCCCCAATGCCAGATATGGATGCCGAATCTATTGGTGGTACGGTCAATCTCAGACTCCGCAAAGCACCTAAAGATTTCAAGCTATTGGCAAAAGGATTAAGTGGATTTAATATTTTAAATTCTGATTTTAAAGATTATAAAGGCGTTTTCCAAGTAAGTAACCGTATATTCAATGATAAACTTGGAATTGTCTTCCAAACAAGTATCGAACGATTTAATCGTGGAGGAGATTTTTTAACCAATTCTTGGAGACAAGGACCTACCGATTCGATGGGAGTAACCGCCATTTATGGAAATACCTTGAAATTGGAAGACCGCAAAGAAATCAGAAAAAGACGAAATGCAAGTATCTCTTTGGATTACAACATAGGAAAAAACAACTTTTCCTTTTTTGGATTATACAGTGGTACATTTAGGAATAAATTCTCCATTCAAGAAAAATATGCCCCATCCGAACCAGCTATTACATTCTATGGTACAGAAATAGAAAATAAACTTCAATTGACTTCCTTTTCTCTTCAAGGAGAGCATACCATTGGGAAATCGATACTCGATTGGACAATAGCATCCAGTAATTCTAGAGGCGAAACACCCTATAATTATACCTTGAGATTTGAAAACAACAGCCAAGTATTTGATCCATCACTTGATGCGGATTCAAATCCAAGTAATTTTTATGGTGCAGCTACCCCTGATTTTGCGAATACCTATTTACGAACAGGAAATTTTGACAATACGGCTACCAATGAAAAGATAAATACCGCTGTTCTAAATTATAAACTGCCATATACCATTACAGAAAAAATTACAGGTTATTTCAAAACAGGCGTAAAATATTCAACAACGGCAAGAAATAGAGATAAAACCAGACAATCGGAAGATTTTTACTATTTGGGCGGAACCATTGGGCGGCAAGCCATTGATGCTGCCACCATAGATTTAGTATTACTACCAGACAATGATGATTTAATCAGTATTTTAAGTTTTGATGCTCAGAAAAATGATATTAATTTTAACAATGAAAAAGATGAAAATATTGGATTGAAAATAAATTTAGATCCAGATATAATGCGACAATGGTATGAAGATCAAAAAGATTTGATGCATGAGAATAGAGCAGCAATTGTAGAAAATTATGAAGTAAATGAAAGTATTACAGCAGGATACGCCATGTTTAAAATGAAATTTGGGAAAAAACTATCTATCATCCCAGGCATTAGATATGAATATTCTGATAATGAATATCGCTCAGGCGTGTCCACCTTGAGTGGAAGATATGGCGTAAATGGCATTTATAAAGATACAACCACCAACCAAACTTATGGAGAGTTTCTCCCCCATTTGCATATCAAATACCAACTTTTTGATTGGATGGATATGCGTTTTTCTTTTGCAACTACTTTGGCAAGACCTGATTTCAATTTCATCACGCCCCGTAGTCAGATCAACAACAATTCTTTAGTAATTACTTCAGGAAACCCAGATCTTAAACCTGCAAAAGCACAAAACTATGACTTATTTTTCACAGCTTTTAAAGGGAATTTCGGGCTACTTTCTATGGGTGCTTTTTATAAGGAAATAGATGATATATTTTATTCATGGAAAACCAATTTAGTCGATCAAGAAACGGCAGATTTATATGGATGGTCAAATTATCTCGGGTATGAATTAAGATCTTATATCAATTCAGGAAAATCAACAATCAAGGGATTTGAAATAGATTTTCAAACCAATCTTCGTTTTTTGCCCAAACCTTTTAATGGATTGGTTCTAAATTTGAATTATGCCCGTTTACAATCCGAAACTGAAGCTTATTTTTTAAGTTCTGAATCAAAATTGATTATTCCTTTTCCTCCAATTTTTGAAACCACCTATACCAATCATACAAGAATAGTGGCCATGCCAAATCAACCCAAAGATGTATTTAATGCATCCATTGGGTACGATTACAAAAAATTCTCCTGTAGAGTTTCGGGGAATTATCAAGGTTCTAAAGCAAGTTCATATTCAACGAACAAAGATTTTGATAAATTCACCCTACAATTTTGGAGATGGGATGCCTCTATAAAACAAAGATTTAAAGACCATTGGAGTTTCTTTTTAAATATAAATAATTTCACAAATCAACAAGATATTAGTTATACAAGAAATGAGAACTATATCAATACCATTCAAACTTATGGAATGACAGGTACGATTGGAATTCAATATCGTATCAAATAGATGACTACAAAACAGAATGTTTTTTTTATAAATTATTAATTAATCATTAAATATTTCAAAATGAAGAAATTTTACATCCTACAATTATTTACGGTAATAATGTTACTTTCATTTCAAGCAAATGCACAAAGATACGTGCTTATTCCTGCATCGACGGATCCAGCAGTTCCTACAAATATTCTATCCTACATTAAAGGAGATACCACTGCAACGGGAGAACGAACGGACAATAATACCATCTATCAATTGGAAAATGGAAAAGTGTACATTACAAAAGGAAAATTAGTAAATACACCAGATTGGACTTTGGACATTGAAGCACAAGATTTAACCAATACGGATTCAAAACCCATCTTAACAAGAATTCCTAATTCATCAGGAAAATATCCAAGTGTCATTGGAGCTGGAGGAGATCTTACTTTAAAGAATTTATGGATTATTTCAGGAGAAAAAGGACCACTTGCCAATCATGATTGGGGTAAAATCAGAGTAATGGGTGAAAACTCAAGAGTAATCGTTGATCATTGTATTATTGAAAAAGATAGAGGTGGTTTTATTCAAGTACGTGCAAATGGAATCAAAGCATACATCACCAATTCTATACTTAGAAATGGTGGAAATAGACGAATTATTCAAGGAAATGGTCGTGGAATTGATTGCAGAAATTACTCCATGGATACATTAGTTCTTAAAAATACCATCGTTCACAATATTGTAGATAGGTTTATAAGAAGTCAAGGAGCAACAGCTCCTCACAACTATATTGAAGTAGATCATTGTACTTCATTTAATGTTGCAGGAAGACATGGATTCATTCAACTTGGAAGGGTAAATACAGCTAAAATAACGAATAATATTTTCATGGATCCTATCATGTTGGGAACTAGTCCAGTCTATACCGACGAACAAACGCAACCTGATAGTGCAAAACATGCGGTCATTTCGTTGGATACTTTGTATGATGCAACAAGCCTTACCATTTCCAATAATAATATTTTTTGGAGTACGGATGTGACAGATTATTGGGCAACCAATGATTCGGTTTCTATGCCAAATGTTTTATCTGCCTTAGTGGTTGAGAATCTTGGTTCTGCGGCTGATGATGCTTATTTTTCTGAGCCATTGACGCTATCAAGTGTGCCAGGCAGTATTCTTCAATATGTGAAAGATTTGTATGCAAATCCAGCATCAGAAGAAATGTATGATATCATTGTGGAAGATATTTCAAGACAAGGAACTGACTATGATTCTGGAAATCTTTTTGATTTTTCAACATTTGACCCATGTTATTCTACATCAAGTAATTCTGCCACGGGATCTACGACGGGTGGTGCGATTGGAGCTACCTTTATGTGCCCAGATTTGACCAGTGACCTACCCAATATCTTTATCGAAGACCATAGAATGTCCATTTACCCAAATCCTGTTTCAAATGAATTTTCCATTAAACTAATGACATCAATAAACAGTGACATCCACGTATCCATTATTGATATGAACGGTCGCATTGTTTTTAAAAATACTCACTTTGGGGTTAGTGCTGGCAATCATCAGTACAGTTATAATCTTCCTAATAGTATAAAAGGGATTTATATCCTGAAAGTACAAACCAAAGAAGGAATTATGACCAGAAAAATGATTGTACAATAGTGTTTTATTTGACTTCTCACTATTCTGGTGAGAAGTCATTTTTTTTTTCGATTATACCTAAGTATCTTTATGAAATCACTGAACCTTTACACTTCAGTAATAATATTTCTTTTTGCTTTATATTTCTCTCTAGGAATACAATCTTGTTTGAATGTAAATGGTAATCCAACAAATAGCTACAAAGATAGATTAGAATTTCTTTCAAAAAAGGCGAGTAAAGAATTAACTTTAATTCCGTACGATTCATTATTGATTCCAAGAAGTACAACGATAAATGGGTTTTTGAAAGGAAAACCGTCTAAGAGTTGGACCAGTGGGTTTTATCCAGGAATTCTATGGAAATTATATCACTATTCTAACGATAAATCATTGAAAAAAGGAGCAGCCTTGTGGCAAAGCTCCATTGAAAAAGAAAAAACAGATTCTACAACACACGATTTAGGATTTAAAATATTTGGGAGTTTTGGTCAAGGATGGAAATATACTCAAAATGAAAAATATAAAGAGATTTGGCTTACGGCAGCACGTACTTTGATAAAAAGATTTAATCCCACTGTCGGTGCCATTCGCTCATGGGATCACCACAAAGATATATGGCAATATCCAGTCATAATTGACAATATGATGAATTTGGAATTGCTATTTGAAGCAACAAAAGTTACTGGAGATTCAACCTATTATCAAATAGCCAATCAACATGCCAAAACCACTTTGAAAAACCATTTTCGAGCAGATAATAGTTCTTTTCATGTCATCGACTATGATACATTGACAGGAAAAGTGCTTCATAAAAATACACATCAAGGAGCCAGTCATCAATCGGCTTGGAGTCGTGGACAAGCATGGGGATTATATGGATTTACAACCGCCTACAGGTACACACATGATACCGCATATCTACATCAAGCCACGAAGATTGCTAATTTCATTTTCAATCATCCCAATTTACCCAAAGATGATATCCCCTATTGGGATTTTGATGCGCCCAATATTCCCAATGAACCTCGTGATGTTTCAGCAGCTACCATTACAGCGTCTGCATTAATAGAATTGTCAAAATATGATGTAAAAAATAGTGCAAAATTAATAGAATGGTCAGATCACATACTAAAAAGCCTTGAAGAGAAAAAATATCAATCAAAAGTTGCTCCTTTTATTTTACAACACAGTGTAGGTAGCATTCCAGGTAAATTTGAGATTGATGTCCCGCTTATCTATGCAGATTACTATTATGTAGAAGCACTTATTAGAAGAGTAAATTTAACAAAAGAATAAAATGAAATTTCAAACTGGAATAATGTTCTTAGTCCTATTGGTTTTCTTCTCTTGCAAAGCAAAAGATGATAAACCAGCACCAAGTCAAGAAATAAGCAATATAAATACAAATTGGCAATATTTAGAAAATAATTCGATTGAAATTTCTGAATTGAAATATAAAACTTGGAGTAATATCAACCTACCCCATACATGGAATCAATGGGACGCTGTAGATATGCTACCAGGTTACAGAAGAGATGCCAGTTGGTATAAAAAAGAGCTTTATATAGATGCACAACCCAATCACCTACTCTATTTTGAAGGAGTGAATATCAGTTGTGAAATATATGTAAACCACAAGCTAGCGGGAACACACATAGGTGGATATGTTGGCTTTGAAATTGATATTAGTCCTTTTGTAATAAAAAATAGAAATAATACCATTCATATTAGAGTGGACAATAGTTATAATCCCAATATAATACCATCTCAAAAGGCAGATTTTTTCATTTATGGAGGTATTCCTAGAGATGTTTGGTTAAAGTCATTGCCACAGTACTATATCAAAAATGTTGCAGTTAGCACTCCGAAAGTGAGTGTCGATAAAGCGGAAACGACGGTAAAACTGGATTTCAACACCCTTGATTTCAAAGATAAATCCTTTTCAATAAAAAGTGAAATAATTGATCCTATTACCAATAAGCTTATTCAAACGAAAAATTTAAACATTGATGAATTATCTTCTGAAAATAGTTTTTCATTTTCCACTATCAACCATCCCAAATTATGGTCTCCAGAACATCCAAATCTTTATAGTATCAAAACCAGTCTTGTCCAAAATAATAAAATCTTACACACCATTCAAACAAAAATAGGCTATCGATGGTATGAATTTCAGGCTCATGGAGCATTTTTTCTCAATGGTGAAAGATTGCTTTTACGTGGAACACATAGGCATGAAGAACATGCAGGATACGGTGCAGCCATGCCCAACGCTCTACATAGAAATGACATCAAAATGATTAAAGATATGGGAGCCAATTTCATTAGATTGGCACATTATCCACAAGATCCAGAAATATATAAAACCTGTGATGAACTAGGACTGATTCTGTGGGATGAATTGCCATGGTGCAGAGGTGGAATGGGTGGAAAAAAATGGCAAAACAACACT
>CAZOHX010000022.1:0-12356 GCA_964579315.1 uncultured Saprospiraceae bacterium | reverse complement strand
AGTAACGTCACCATCACGCTCTAATTGCTTTAAAAGTCGAGAAATAGTTTCTCTAGAAGCGTTAAGGTCGTTGGCAATCTGTTGGTGCGTGGTCTGGATAAGTTTTGTATCTTTAGTTTTAGCCTTGCTTTCAAGATAAGCTAAAAGTCTTTGATCCATTTTCTGAAAAGCGATAGCATCGATGGTGTTTAATAATTCATTAAGTCGATTTTCGTAAGACAACATAATGAAATTTTTCCAACTTTGATATTTACGCAACCATACATCCATATAGCGATTAGGAATACCAACGATGGTAGTATCTTCATCAGCAATAGTGCGAATTTCGCTTTTTTTATACATCATGCAGCAAGTAAAAGACATGGGGCAGGAATCTCCTTTTGAAATATAATACAAAAATATTTCTCGTCCTTCTTCATCCTCACGAAAAACTTTGATACTACCACTAATGATAATAGGCATATATTTGACATAACTACCAATTTCCATCAAGACATCACCTTCTTTGGCATAAATTAGTTTACCCACTTCAGCAATATCATCCTGAAGCTCTCTTTCCGCCAATTGGGTGTGATACTTTTGAATTAAATCTTTGATTGTGCCTTCAATGTGCATAAGTTAGGTTATTTTGAGTATTCTTTGAAATTTGGAAAGTTCAAAAAGATGAAGATATTCCGAATAGAGACCAGAGAACGTTTATTTTTTAGAATTAGGGTCATATTTTACCATCAAATTTATCCAAACAGATCTTGAGAATCTAAATACCCAGATGAATAAAACAACCATGAGTAAAACCAATATCAATAAAGACATGTTGATAGATAAATCAAAGACGAAGATACAAAGTCCTATGACAATTAACGAGAAAAAAGCAGTCATTATATACGAAATAAACATTGAACCAAAATAAAAACCTGGTTCTGGTTCAAATTTTTGACCACAAACATCGCAATGATCAGGCATATCAAAAGGTTTTTTGAAAGATAACGTTGGAGTCTCAAATAAATCCCCTTGACGACATTTTGGGCATTTCATTCCAAACATTGCTTTAGCTAAACTAGTATTATTATTGCTCATATTTAAATTTTTCTGCAAAAGTATAAAAAAATGATGATTAATGTTTGATTTTTGGAATTGTAGAGTATCAAAATCAACGGACATGCTAAATCTCATTGCCAAATCATACAATCATACTTTACTTTTTGGTATTAAAGTTGTAATTTGTGATATGTTTAAAGTTTAAAAAAGTAAAGAAATAAGAATGACAAAAATGAAGTCGAAATTGAGTTTTTTAATATAAAAGCATGCATAGTATAGAACCTTTTTATGGTTGGAGAGATTATTATATATCAGCAAATGATAGCGTTTCTCCATTTTATAATACACAATATGACGAATTTAGCTATTCCAATAAGGTGTATAACTACTATATTCATCCACAATGGGATGAGTTTGGCTCACCTACGTTATATACAAAAGTGTTGTATGCCGACTATGACCAGCGTTTTGCGATTATTGAATTGATGGGAGAATGGAATGATTGCATTACGAATGATATCATGTTTTTTAAAAACAACGTAGTAGATCCTTTACAAAAAGAAGGTATTTCGAAATTTATAATTGTCATTGAAAATGTACTCAATTTTCATGGTGATGAAGACTGCTATTACGAAGAGTGGTTTCAAGAAATTTCAGAAGAAGAAGGCTGGATTTGTTGTATCAATGCATTATATCATGTAGAAGATGAGATGAAACAGACACAATTGGATCATTTTATGCATTTCGGAGAAAATTTTATAGATATAGACTGGCGAACACAAAAACCGATACATTTATTTGCTAAAATAGAAATATTAGTCAATAATCAACAAAAATCAATCTGGTTTTGATGGTTTCCTACCTACTACTTCCTTTCCTTTAATCAATTATCCTATCTTTGCAAAAATAATCAAAATATGCATAAATCAGGATTTATCAATATCATCGGACAGCCTAATGTAGGGAAATCTACCTTAATGAATAATCTCGTTGGGGAGAAAATGTCTATAATTACTAGCAAACCACAAACTACAAGACACCGAATCATCGGAATTGTGAGTGGAGAAGATTTTCAAATTATATTTTCAGATACACCTGGATTTGTAAACGACCCACGTTACAAAATGCATGAGGCGATGAATAAATTTGTTCAAACGACCTTCAAAGATGCTGATTTAATGGTTTTTGTAACCGACCCATTTGAGCAATATGACGAGGACTCATATATACTTTCCAAGTTGAAACACATCGAAGTACCTTTATTTTTGGTTATTAATAAAATTGATCTTGTTGATCAAAAGAGAATTGCAGATTTGATTAATTTTTGGAATATGCTCGTACCCAATTTCAAAGAAACAATTCCAATTTCTGCATTAAAAGGCAAAAATACGGATACACTTCTTAGTTTAATCAAAGAAAATCTTCCAGAAGGTCCTGTTTTTTATCCAAAAGATCAATTAACCGATAAACCAGAAAAATTCTTTGTTTCTGAAATTATCCGTGAAAAAATATTGATTTTATACAAGCAGGAAATTCCATACTCTTGTGAAGTTGAAGTAGAAAGTTTTAAGGAAACCACTACAAAAAAAGGAGAAAAATTGATACGAATATTAGCCAATATTTATGTTTCTAGAAAGCAACAAAAGTCGATCATTATAGGCAAAGATGGCAGTGCCATCAAGCGATTAGGAACTATGGCTCGAAAAGATATTGAGGCATTTGTAGATTCAAAAGTTTTTTTAGAATTATATGTTCGTGTCAAGGAGAATTGGAGAAATGATGAAAAAACACTAAATAAGTTTGGGTATTAAATTATGACTACGGACGATTATAAAAAACTTTTACCTACACTTCCTACATCGCCTGGGGTCTATAGATATATAGATGCGGAGGACACCATTTTATATATCGGTAAAGCGAAAAATTTAAAAAAAAGAATAGCCTCCTATTTTGGCAATAAAAAAAATCAGGTTTATAAGACGCGCATCATGATAAAAAATGCAGAACGTGTCGAATATACCTTGGTTGAATCTGAGAATGATGCCCTACTTTTGGAAGCAACCTTGATCAAAAAGCACCAACCCCGATTTAATGTAATGCTCAAAGACGGTAAATCATACACTTATCTTTGCATCACAAAAGAAGCTTTTCCAAGGGTGTTTTTAACACGGCGGATTATCAAAGATGGATCAACCTATTTTGGTCCCTACACTTCAAAATATAGGATTAATATTATTTTAGATTTAATCAAGCAACTGTTTAAATTGCGAACTTGCACATTTAACCTAAGTAAAAAAAATATTGAAAAAGGTACATATAAAGTATGTTTGGAATATCATATTAAAAATTGTGAAGGAGGGTGTGTAGGATATGAAACAGAAGAAGCCTATAATTTGAAGATTGAGCAAATCAAAAATATTTTGCGAGGACATTTTAAGCCCGTAAAGGAGTTTTTGATGGAGCAAATCCAATTTCAAGCAGAAAATCTTAATTTTGAAATGGCTCAAACGCTCAAAGAACAATTGATTGCTTTTGAAAACTATCAAGGAAAATCTACTATTGTAAGCACGACTATTGCGGATGTGGACGTGTTTACGATTGAAACAGAAGAAGATGTAGCTTATGTAAATTATCTAAAAATAGTCAATGGAGCTTTGATAAATTCTTATACACAAGAGTTGATTATGAATCTAAATCAAGATGAAAAAGAGCTACTTGCTTTCACAATTCCCGTTTTGAGAAAGAAATTTAATAGTATTGCCCCAGAAATTATTTTACCCTATGAAATTCCGATACTTGAAGATGAAGAAGTGAAAATTACGCTGCCAAAAATTGGGGATAAAAAGAAATTATTAGAACTTTCAGAAAAAAATGTCCATTACTTTGTGTTGCAAAAGCGAAAAGATGCCATTAATAAAATCAAGAAGCAAACTTCGTCTGAACGCATATTAAGAACGCTTCAAACAGACTTAAATATGGACGAAATTCCCATGCATATTGAATGCTTTGATAATTCAAATATTCAAGGAGCTTTTCCCGTTTCATCCTGTGTAGTTTTTAAAAATGCAAAGCCATCTAAGAAGGATTATCGTCATTTTAACATCAAGACCGTAGAAGGACCCAATGATTTTGCATCTATGGAAGAAGTTGTTCGGAGAAGATATACCCGATTGGTAAACGAAAATCAACCTCTGCCACAATTAATCATCATCGATGGAGGAAAAGGTCAATTGAGTTCATCGGTAAAAATATTAAAGGAATTAGATATTATTGATAAAGTAGTTGTGATTGGTATAGCAAAAAGATTGGAAGAGATATTTTTTCCAGGGGATACGATTCCAGTTTATATCAATAAAAAGTCAGAATCTCTGAAATTAATTCAGCAATTAAGAAATGAAGCCCATCGATTTGCCATTACGTTTCATAGAAATCAACGCTCTAAGGATTTTACAAAATCAGAGTTGCATAGCATCCGTGGTATTGGTGAAAAAACGGCAGAAAAGCTCTTGTCCCATTTTGGTTCGGTAAAGAAAATAAAATCGACCAAATTATCCGACCTTGAATTTGTAGTTGGGAAAAGCTATGGGAAACTTGTATTTGATTATTTCACTGAACAAGAAAAGGGAAAAACTTGAATATGGATATAAATCTGATTCTAAAATTTGCAACAGCATCTTTTTTATTGGCACTGCTCCCTGGCCCAGACAATATTTTCGTATTGACACAAAGTCTATCCAAAGGGTGGAAATGCGGAATTGCCATTACAACAGGATTGATTTCAGGTGTATTGGTACATATATCCTTGGCTGCAACGGGTATTTCGGTGATTTTATATCAATCAGATACGATTTTTCAATGGGTCAAATATTTTGGAGCAGGCTATTTGTTTTATTTAGCATTTTTGGCGTTCAAAGAGGAGTCTATAGAAATTGACGCTACTCAATCTGAGTCAAAATTGGATATATCCAAATTCATTAAAACAGGATTTTTTATGAATGTTTTAAACCCAAAAGTATCTTTGTTTTTTATTGCATTTTTGCCACAGTTTATTACTCCCAATGGATTGAATATCGTTTTTCAAATGATGTTTTTGGGAATGATTTTTATGGTAATTTCTTTTCTGACATTCTCCTTGATTGCCTTTTTTGCAGGTCGATTGAATACGTATTTGGCAAGTCCGCTGTTTTGGGAAATCACAAAATGGATGAAGGTAATAGTGATGATTGGATTGGGAATATTTTTGCTGATTTAAATTTTTTTGTGTGTATATATTTCTAGGTAGATTGATAATTACAAATACTTCCGTCCCATTAAATTACTAGAAAAAACACCAAAAGCAGCAATTGAAATCGAACTCAAAGGCATCAAAATAGCTGCCACAATAGGAGAAAGTAGTCCTTGAACGGCAAAGCTCAATCCGATGACGTTGTAAATTCCCGCCAAAATATAAGCCGCAATTATCAGATAAACACTACGATCCGCAAAATTCAAATAATCGGGTATTTTATGAAATTTTTCAGCAGAAATAATGCCTTTACAAGCAGGAGTAAAATTGTTGATATTTTCTGTAATTACGATTCCTGCATCACTCTTTTGCAGTGCACCCGCATCATTTAGCCCATCTCCTATCATCATTACCTTTTCGCCTTTTTCTTGGAGAGATTGTACATAATTCAGTTTATCCAATGGACTTTGCTCAAAGAGTAAATAATCAAAATAATTATCTAAATAAGATTTTTCGTTTGCATTATCTCCTGATAAAATAGAAAGTTTATATTTTTTAGACAATTGCTCAATAACGGGAATGAAATCGGTTCGATATTGATGTTGAAAATCAAAATAACCAATCAATTTATCATCAATTTCGATAAAAACACCTTTGTTATTAGAATCGATATGCTTATTAATAAACTTTTGAGAACCAATTTTAATCCTGTGATTTTCTACCACCCCCTCAATCCCAAGACCGAGATGTTCCTTGATATTTCGAACAGGAAAAGAATCAAAAGTCTCAAATAATCGACTTATCTGTCTGCTTTTTGGGTGAGAAGATTGCTCTGAAATAGATTTTATAAGTTGTTTTTGGAAATCATCCAATGTACCGACAAAAGATATTTTCGTTTTGGAAGTATCGGTAATCGTACCCGTTTTATCAAAAATAATGTGGTCAATTTCCTGCATATCTTCAATAACTTTTGTGTTTTTGAGATAAAATTGATGGAGACCAAACAATCGAACAATATTTCCATAAGTAAAAGGAATAGTCAAAGCCACCGCACAAGGGCAAGCAATAATCAATACAGAAGTAAAAATATTAATAGCAACACTAGCATCCTTTTGCAGCCAGTAAAATAAAGAAAGAATGGCAACCGAGAGAATTACGCCTGTGAAGATACGCCCCACCTTATCTGCTATTTTTGAGAGTTGAGAATCAGACTCCTTGAAAGAATCATTATTCCAAAGTTGCGTCAAGTAGCTATTGGTTACATTTTTATTGACGGTTAATTCAATAGCATTGCCAAGTTGTCGTCCTCCAGCAAAAATTTTATCCCCAATATTTTTCTCAACAGGGTCAGCTTCTCCCGTTACGAAACTATAATCCACGAGTGCTTTTCCTTTGGTTAATATTCCATCGGCAGGTATAAGCTCTTGATGTTTCACCTTTATCAAATCACCAATAATCAATTTGTTTAGAGGCGTAGATGTCTCCACCCCATTTTTGATAACATTTGTTGCGATAGGGAAATAAGATTTATAGTCTCTATCAAAAGACAATTGATGATAAGTTTTTTGTTGAAACCATTTGCCAATTAATAGAAAGAAAACCAATCCAGCCAAACTATCTAAATATCCAGCTTCGTGCAGAATGAAAATTTCATAAAGACTTCTTAAAAAAAGGGTGATGATACCTAAAGAAATAGGAAAATCAATATTGAGATACTTTTCTTTGATACCAGTCCAAGCGGAAATAAAGTAATCACGAGCACTATAAAAAACGACAGGCAGAGACAAAGCGACCATCAAATAGCTAAAAACTTGCTTAAAAGTTCCTTTTTCCAAGCCCAAATATTCAGGAAAGCTCAACATCATAATATTTCCAAAAGCAAATCCAGCAATTGCGATTTTATAAGAAAAGGAACGACTAATTTTTTCAGGATGATGTTTTTCATCTAGACTTCCCAAGTTGATAGCTGGAGGATATCCGATAGAATCTAAAATTTCTACCAATTGTCTCAAAGAAACCTGATTTTTATCAAAAATAAAATACCCTTCTTTTTTGGTGAAATTAATTCGAGATTGTTGGATACCACTATTCAATTTGTAAAGATTTTCGAGTAGCCAAATACAAGAAGAGCAATGTATAGAAGGCAAAGGGAAACTAATTTTAATAATTTCATCATTTTCAAAATCAATAAGTTGCTCTTTTATAGCATCATCATCAAGATAAGCATATTGATTTTTGCGTTTTCCTTTTAAAGAATAACCAGGATTGGATTCAATATCATAGTAAGTACATAAGTCATTTTGATTTAAAATCTCATAAACCATCTGACAGCCATTACAACAAAAATGCTTGTCTTCAAAAACGATATCAAACTCTACGCATTTTGTACCACAATGGAAGCAAGTTTCGATATCCTTAACAATATTGTCCGATTTTTTCATTTTATCCATTAACTACTTACCAGATTAGGGTTGTAAAACAACTTATGAAAGCATAAAGTTTTTAATGTAACAATAACAAGGGGATTTTAATTTCTTTGTGCATTTTTTTAGTTTTACTTTTATGAAAAACGCTTTGCCAGAAAGGTTGACTGGGTTTATACATGATTAACAAATCTACATCATTTTGATCTATAAATTTGACTAAAGCTGCAACCACACTGTCATCTTGGAGTAAGATTTTTGTATATCCATCTACATGATTTTTTTTAATTTCCTTATAATTTGTATTGCTCTGAACATCTACTTCTACCATAGAAAATACGGCATGATTAAAGAGCATGGTTTCGGCTAGGCTTTTGGCCAAATTTTGATTCTCAGTTGTATGTTTAGCAGCGAAAACGATCTTAGTGAACGGATGAAACGCACAAGCATGAGGAATTAAAAAAGAAGGGAAAGCATCATTTAAGCTCAATTTTCTAGAGATACTACCTAGGAATTGTTTTTTATTAGAGCGACCAGTTGTACCCATAACAATAAAGTCTGTTACTTTGTGTTGTGCGATATTAATAATCTCAGGAATCACCTGTCCAGCAACAATTTCAGAAGAAATTTCAAGATTGGGATAAACCGTATTTTGTTCAATAAACAAACGCATGTTTTTTTCTTTAATGCCAATAGGATTAATGAAGCCCATTTTTATTCCAAAACTGGGTTTGGTAATATGAACCATATGAATTGCTTGACCACAAGTGAGTGCTATATTTTGCCCAAAGATGAAAGCATTTTTAGAATTATTTGAAAAATCAATTGGGATAATAATCGTATTTGAACAAGATATAGGAGTGGTTGCCTTTTTTATTTTAAATATAATCTCATTCACATTTGGCAAAAAACCATTGACAGTAATAACGATTTTGTCATTTACCAATAGCACAGGGATAGACTCAAGTTCCAATCCCATAATAGCATCCAAAGCATTGACTTCTTCCAAATGGAAAGATCCATTCAGAAGAGGTAATGCCTTGAGTATCTCGTTTTTAAAAAAGTTATATTGATCGTTTTTTATACCGATCAATTTCAAATGATTCATCTAGGTTTATTGAGTTAAATTACCATCGGCTAAAGCTTTAATGATGTCGTAAGTAGTTAAGATTCCAACTAGTTTATTGTCATCCACAACGGGGATTGCATGAAAAAGATTGACTTTGAATACTTCTAAAGCAACATTGATTCTATCGGTACTTTCCACTTTTGCCATTCCCTTGGTCATGATTTTTTCAGCCTTAATGTCTTTTAGAATAGCATCGTTTTCATCTTTTTCTTTCAAACCCTCTAAAAAGTATAATAAATCTGATTTACTGATAATTCCTAGTATTGATTTATCTTCAACGACAGGTAAATGATGAAATCTGCCCTCATCAAATTTCGCTTTAACAGCAGAAAGATTTTCTTTCGGGCCGACTGTAATCAATTTACTGGTCATTATTTCTGCAACTGGAGAAAATAAATTCATAATTGTTTCGATTTTAACATTTAAAGAAATTTATAATATTCTTATGAATATATCTGCAAGTTCATCAATCTAGGAAAGTATTAGAATGATAATGTTCATGTGAAATAATGATTTTTGTCACTATTTTCTCGTATTATTATACCGTTTTTTGTATATACTTGATAAATAATAATGATTAAATGCCAACTACATTCGAACAGGCCGGGAAAGAAAAACTAAAAGCAGTCATTGATGCAGCTGTGGATGTCATCATTACTATCAACCAAAGAGGAGTGATTGTAAGTATCAATCAAGCCGTTTTACAGACATTTGGATATAGTCCTGAAGAATTGCTAGGAAAAAACATATCCGTGTTGATGCCTACCCCTTTCAAATCAGAGCATGATGGTTATTTAGAGAGATATTTGAAGGATGGAGCTAAGAGGGTAATCGGAATTGGAAGAGAGATTGTAGGTCAGAAAAAAGATGGCACTGTGTTTCCTATTCGTCTTTCGGTGAGTGAATTTAAATTAGCCGAGGGCATTTATTTTACGGGTATTATATATGATCTTACAGAGATTAAAAATGTACAATCCGAACTAAGATCAGCAAACGCAACTTTAGAAAATTTAGTAAAAGATAGGACAGATGAATTGTCGAGAGCCATCAACAAACTTTTGGAAACAAATAATAGGCTCAAAACAGAAATAAAAGAAAGAAAGCGAATTGAAAATGAATTAAGAATCAGAGAGTCCGAAATTAAAATTGCCTTGGCAAAGGAAAGAGAATTAAATGATTTAAAATCTAGGTTTGTTTCAATGGCATCTCATGAATTTCGTACTCCTTTAAGTGTCATTCTTTCATCTGTAGGTTTATTAGCAAGATATAAAACTACCGAAGAACAACCCAAACGAGAAAGACATATTGGAAAAATTCAGCAGGCGGTGAATACATTGACGGGAATACTAGAAGATTTCTTGTTTTACAGTAAAGCAGAAGATGGTCAATTAGATATGCAAGAATCGGTGTTTTGCTGGGAAGAATTCGTGCAAAAACTTGACATGGAAGCTAAGGTACTGCTAAAAAAAGGTCAAGATATAATCCACAACCACCATCAAAAAAAGATTCCATTGTATTTAGATGAAGGTATGTTAAAGCATGCAATTTTTAATCTAATTTCAAATGCTGCAAAGTATTCGGATGAACATAAAATGATATTTTTCAATAGTTGGATTACAGCCGATGAATTTAAAATAGAAATCAAAGATGAGGGTATAGGTATTCCAAAAAATGACCAAGATTATCTGTTTACACGATTTTTTAGGGCAACTAATGTACAAAATATCAAAGGAACGGGGTTGGGCTTGTCAATAGTTCGAAATTATGTAGAGAGAATGAATGGCAAAATTGATTTTGAAAGTAAACAGCAAAAAGGAAGTACATTTATTATAAGTATTCCAATAAAATATAATACACTCAAAGAATATTGGGAAGTAAAAGCATAACCATAAGAATATGAAAAAATTATTAGTAGTTGAAGATAATATTGAAGTCAAAGAAAATATTGCAGAATTATTAGAGTTATCTGGATATGATGTATTGACCGCAGAAAATGGCAAAATTGGAGCACAATTAGCGATTCAGAATTTGCCAGATTTAATATTATGTGATGTGATGATGCCTGTATTGGATGGATATGGGATGTTGCATATTTTAAGTCATAATCCCAATACAGCAGATATCCCATTTATATTTCTAACCGCTAAAACAGAACGAGAAGATTTTAGAAAAGGGATGCTTTTGGGGGCTGATGATTATATTATGAAACCATTTAGTGATGTGGAATTATTAGATGCGATAGAGGTTAGACTTAAAAAAAGAGAGCGATTGATGAAGGTATTTGATGGTACATTGGAAGGACTTAGAACTTTTGTAAATGAAGCAAAAGGAATGTCTGAATTAAAAGATATGTCTGAGCAAGGAGAGCATAAGACGTATTTCAAAAAGGAGCGTATCTATGAGTCGGGACAATATCCTCGAAAAATATTTTATATTATACGGGGGAAAGTAAAAGCATTTTTGACGAATGACGAAGGCAAAGACTATATCACCGATATATATAAAACGGGTGATTTTTTTGGTTATTTAGGCCTGTTAAAAGGAGAAAAATATGATGAATCCACCATTGCTTTAGAAGAAACAGAAATTGCATTTATCAGTCAAGAAGATTTTTTCCATCTACTATATAAAAATCAAGATTTTGCTTCACAGTTCATCAAGATTTTAAGTAACAATGTAGTTGAGAAGGAAAATCAGCTTTTAAAATTAGCCTACAATTCCATCCGAAAAAGAGTAGCAGATGCCCTTGTATATGTTTGCGGTCAGAATGATAAAAAGGAATTTTCTATATTGAGAGATGATTTGGCGAACCTAGTAGGGACAGCAAAAGAAAGTGTTATACGAACCTTATCTGATTTTAAAAGTGAAGGCGTTATTTCCATTGAAAGGGGGGTAATTAAAGTGATAGATTCAGAAAAACTTAAAAATATGCCGAATTAAGCAGTTATAGAACTATTTTTCAATATATTCATTTCAATATTTGTTGTATAATTATAAAAAAATTCTTATATTTGCAACAAATTATGGAATCTCATCGAAAAGGGAACCGCTTAGGTATCCCTTTTTTGTTACACGATATTTTAGGTAATGATTGAAGATAAAATTAAAAAATTACTTTTAGAGAAATTTGAAGAAGACGAATACAATGATTGTTATATCATAGAAATTCGAAACAACAATACTCGTTTAGAAGTTTTTTTAGATTGTGATAGTGCCCTTACTTTTAGGAAATGCCAACGGATATCTAGATATTTAGAGGGGTATATTGACGAAGAAGGGTGGCTCGGAGAAAAGTATATATTGGAGGTTTCTTCTCCAGGAATAAGCAGACCTTTGGTAGAAAGACAATATAAAAAACATATTGATCGTATTTTACAAATAAAAATGGTTGATGGATCAGAAAAAGAAGGTAGGTTACAAATGGTGAACGATGATTCAATAGAAATACAGTATAAACATAGAATTAAAGTTGGAAAACGAAAGAAGACGGAAACAGTTGAAGAAATTATTCCGTTTTCAGAAATAAATCAGGCCAACGTAA
>CAZOHX010000021.1:0-12358 GCA_964579315.1 uncultured Saprospiraceae bacterium | reverse complement strand
GGGCATTCTGGAAAGTATCCTTCATAACTGGCTCTACAACTGATATTTTTATTGTCAATAATGGTAAATACAAAACCAGTGAATGGATATTCGATCCATACGTTATTTTGGGATAAATCTGCATATGCAAATTTCTTGTAAAAATTAGTTTCATCAATTATTGTAAACGAATCACTTGTTCCCATATATTCAAAATCAAAATATATTTTACTCAATCCATTTTCGCATACTCGTTCAACGGATATGTTATTTATATCGCATCCATCGGTACAATCGGTGGTCGTAACATAAGCAAAACTCTTGCATTGTGGATCTCCTTTATCTCTTACATAAACTTGATATGAGGAACCATCTGCGGGTAGATTTGCTTGAACATAAAAATTTTCAGTAGGGTAATTAAAAAATGAGAATGTATCTAGTGTTAAGTATGTAATAAACTCAAACCCTTGATTATTTCCATTTGCAATATCAAAATCCATTAGAACATTGTTACTTCCATTTGGATTACAATTGGGATCCACCCATGCTACGAAATTTGAAATATTACAATCATTAGATTCTGGTCCTACGGTTACAGATCGTTCATTAAAACAACATGGAGCATTTGACTCTGTAACTTTAACGGTATAAATTCCTTCTTGATCAACTTCTACTGTTTTGCCATAAATAGCTGTCGCATCTACAAAGTGTCCATTGGTGGTGGACCATTCAAATTGCCTGTCTGCTGTGACTGGACTGATATTGGCAACCAATGTTGTTTGTCCATTGCTTAAAAAGGCAGGTGGAATTTGAATATTGTAGTAAGGTAATCCGCCCGTTACATTCATGGTCAAATCACAATATCCATCACAGGGATCGATTCTGATAAAATAATTTTTCCAAGGAGTCAATTCATTACTTTCTAGTGTAAAATTATTTGTTGTACATCCGACAAAACTCAATGAATTGCTTTCATTTGGAGTGGTAATATCACAATTGGCTTCAATGATTGCAGCTGTCAATCCTGCTGATGTGCAGTTGTTTGATGTAAATTCTAATTTCACATAGTTGGTGTGCGCATAAAATCCAATCCATATTGGATCATGATCTGTTGTACTTGATGAAGGCTGTGTATTGAAAGTGACGCCATCTAAATCACATAGGCTAAGTGTAGGTGGATAATTGCAACTGTCTCCGATAAAGACTTGACCACAATTGGACAAAGGTTGTGAAGAAAGAATCGTTGAAAAAATAATCAAATGAATGAATAGTAGAAATTGTTTTCCCATGGGATAGTGCTTTATGTGAATTTAGTTTACAGTTTATACAAGACTTTTGGTATTTGTGCTACTCAAAAGTCTTTATTTTTATTAGAAATTAATGTAAAAACAAAATTATGATATTTTCATCAACAAAATTGTTAAAAATGATGAACGGTCGAAAATAAATGACGAACGTAAAAAAAGGAGTGCAACAAACAAGTGTTACACTCCAATCAATAGGATTTTTAATTTTAGATGTCCTCTACCGCATCACCTCAAATTTCCTAACATAAACATACCCATCAATACTAATTTTAGCAAAATAAACTCCTTCGGATAATCTTGAAGTTGAAAATGTTTCTGTTGCATTTTTTGCATTGATTTGATATACCGTGTGACCCAACATATCTAGTATTTCTATATTTTGAATTAGTTTTGGAGCTTCAAATATAATCATATTGGATGATGGATTGGGATACAATTCAATTTGATTTTGTAATGGATTTTCTGCTGCGACCATAATTGATTCAGTATCATATCTCAATGGTAATATTTCTAATTTTTTGGTCATTGCTTCTACCTTTTCAAATCCCATTTCTATAATGGGCATGCCTGTAAGGTCATCGATGATTCCTTCTAGTCGTCCAATCACTCCTGAACCTGAGCTCCCTGCTCCATCTTTTTGAGTAATAGCAATTTCTAAAGCACTATTCTTTTTTGTTTGGATAACTATGTTTTCTGAATTATTTATCCATGTGTCATCCATTTTTAAAGTCAATCCATTTTGGAATAATTGTTCGGGATAAACCACATTAAAAGAAATACCGTAGAGATTGTTTATTCCAATCGCATCATCTCCTAAGAGAATTGGTATAGAAACAACTTGTCCATTTTTCCATCCTGTTAATTCTGATAAATCTAGTTTTAAAAGTGGATCAGTCGCTGTTCCTTTGATATAATCATGAGGAGTTACTTCTCCATGTGTTTTATTGTAATTTTGTGAGATGGCTATTATGTCATCATCGTTAATTATCCCAGATCCATTGCAATCTGCATGGGCGTAATTTACACCATTTTCAAAACTTTGTTCAAAAAGAGCAGCTGATTGCTCCACCCATTCAATAGATGATGTAGCTCTAGGAGTGCCTTGATAATTGTTTGCAATTCCAATGTATATTAAGTCTAGATTGTTGACTATTCCGTCCAAATTGACGTCGCCAGGCCAAATATTGGTACAACCAGTGAAATTTAAGTCGGTTCTAAATGTTTTACAAAAAGAATCTATACTATCTACTATTCCGATGTGGGTAACATTTTCATTGGGTGGAATATACAGACTTAGGGGTAATTGATCGTAAGAATATATTTCTTTTCCTTGTCCTTTATAGAGAAAAAATGTGGAAGAATTAGATGTATATTCAAAATCTATGGTCAAAAATAGGGAGTCTCCTTGACAATCTTCTGTAATGATTAAATCTCCCAAACCGCATTCAGGCTCGCAATCTGCCGCTGTAAATTCTAATTCCGCAAAACAAGCTTCGTTAAAATTGTCTTTTACGGTTAATGTAACGGATTGCCCAAATCCAGTCAAATAATCATTTATTTGCTGGGTTGCTGTAGGATACGAAGCAATGTATTTTGTTACATGTTTAGAATTACTAAAGGAATAATAAAAACCATTGTTCAACCCATTTTCGATATCAAAATTAATGTCAATATAAGCCTTGCCGTCCTCACATTTGTCTGGAGTGACGGTCAAATTTGTGATTTGACAGTCTCCACATGAAAAATCACTTAATTCTTTTATTTTCATGCAACCCGTTAATCGATCGGTAATTATAATAGTGTAGTTTTCTGCATTCTCAATAACATCAACTAGCGTGGGAGGAGATGGCATATTGGGAAGAGCGGGGTGAGTGTAAGGGAAATTTCCATAATTTAGTCCATTGACTTCAATATTGAAGCTATCTGTACTTGATGACTCCATATAAATTCTAAATTTCTTAGTATCATTATCACAGAATGGATGAATATAGATATCGCCTGAGTTGAGTTCTTTATGTGTAATGGTAGTTGTAGTGCAATTACAATCTGGGTTGGTTACTATTGCGGTATCAATCCCAATCATTGACGTATCACAGACAAATTCATAAATAACATTTACAGGATCAGACTCAATTCCATAATCAACATGCAATGTAAAATCACAAATATCTCCACAGCACCCATCCACCATTAGATAATATTTTTGTCCTATTTCCAAGTTGCCTGTTTGGATTGCGAAGGTTTGATCTACACAATTTACACAATTCAATGTAGTTACATAACTTTGACAATCTGTAGAAATAATTGCAGCTTGAAGACCACCACATATTGACGTATTTGAACAACTGCCTATTTCTAAAGTAAATTTTACATTTTGGGAATCTGCGACAAAACCTATCCACATATTGTTGTGAACACCAGTTCCAAAGCCACAGAAATTTTTCATTAGAGCATCTACGGGATCATCTTCGGATGTGAAATCTCCAGTGGAAAATGTATAGCCATCCAATTCGCAAAGTCTTGGAGAAGGAGCTTGACTACAAATATCGTGAGCTACAGGATTGCCACAGTCTGATAAAGGTTGCCCAAATATGTTTGACGATATAAGTAATAGAATTAAAATTTGTAGATGCTTTTTCATAACTAGGTGTTTTAATTTTGACTAAGTAAAATAGAGTAACAGCTCGGTTTATCTAAATTCTATGTCAAATATCTAGGAATATTTTGCGGATTTGAAATACTTTTATCATGTATTTTTGGATTATTATTTGTATGTTTGTTTGTAATTGATTGTAAATTAGTTTTTTATGATAATATTTTTTGGTTTTTTTATTCTTTTTTTATAATCAATAATCACTTAATTAAGCTATTAAATCGTTTTTCTCGCAAAGAAATGACTCTATTCATTGCTTTTTGTGATTCGCCATATTTTAATAAGCATAAGGATGTAAAGGCACTTATGCATTATTTTGATTCTGTTTTTCCAAATTTCACAAAAAAAAACTGTAATAAAAAAACGATTGCAAAGGCAATTTTGAATCCCCAAAATGATACAAAAAAGTTGCCCGTAATCTTCACTTACACATCTCGATTGCTTGAGAAATTTTTAATACAAGAAGAATTTAATTTTTTAAAAGATTATCAACAAATATTGTTATTGCGAAAACTTCGATCCGTAGGGGAGTACACAAAGTACGAAAAAATACTTAAATCTGTACGACAAAATCACAATAATAATCCTTTTAAAGACCATGATCATTACAATATTGGGTTTTTAATAGCTCAAGAGGCTGATTTGTTTTACAATCAACTTTCTCGACATGAGAAAGATGCAAGTATTCAAGAAAAGCAAGAAAATTTGGATTATTTTTACTTTGCTCAAAAGTTGTTGGATGCTTGTGAGATGGTGGTGCGATCACGTATATTGAAAGTGGATTTTAATCCAAAAATAATTCAACCCATCGTGGATGAAATTCAAAACCAATTGGATCAATATGAAAATATACCATCTATTTTGTTGTATTTTAAAACATATTTGATGCTTAAACATAATAATGATAATCTTTATTATGATGTTTTTAATCTATTAAACGAATATGAGCAACAGTTGAATCAATCTAATCTGAAAACGATTTATAATCATTTACAACATTATTGTATTGAGAAAATCAATCTTGGAAATCTAGATTTTCTAAAAGCATTATTTGAGATATATCAACGGCAATTGAAAAATGAATTGCTACTTGAAAATGGATTTTTATCAGAATGGTATTTCAAAAATATAGTCACTGTTTCGCTTAGATTGAATGAGACAAAATGGACAAAAGATTTTATTGATACCTATATTGACACGGTAGATCCTATGGTGAGAACCAATGCACATACTTTTAATTTGGCATCATATTATTATAAAATGGGTGATTATAAAAATGTGATTCAACTGCTTCATCAAGTGGAATATTCTGACTTTAGGTATGTTCAAGGTACAAAAGCGATGCTACTTCGAACGTATTTCGAACTCAATGAAGAAGACTCTTTTTACGCCCTTATTAATTCTTTTAAACAATTTTTATCTCGTAGCGATTTGATTTCTGATTCCAGAAAAATGGGGTTCTTTAATTTGATGTCGTTCGCCAAACGTGCCTTTGATATTAAAAATAATTTAAAATATGAGCCTATTGCAAAATCAAAATCACGATATTTGAAACTTCAAGCGGATATTGAAGATACAGATTCTATTTTTAATAGAAGTTGGCTGAAAACTAAATTGAATGAACTCGATAACTCCCTAACTTTTTAACTCATTATTTTATGTACATTCCAAAAATTTACGAAATGAATAACCCCAAAATGGCTATTGATTTCATGAAAAAATATAATTTTGCTACTGTTATTTCTAATGATGTAAACGGTCCATCCGCTACGCATTTACCATTTCTTATTGATGAAGTAGATGGCGAAATTATTTTGACTTCCCATATGGCAAAAGTGAATCCGCATGGTGATTTGTTGAAATCTGGACGTTCTTTGGTCGTTTTTTCCGAACCACACGCCTATATTTCTCCATCACTTTATACCAAAGTTCAAAATGTGCCTACTTGGAATTATATGGCTGTCCATGCTTATGGATCAATCGAAATTATCGAAGAACCCGAAAAGTTAATAGCGTTAATGGAAAAATCCATCGAAGCCTTCGAACCCGATTATTTTAAACAATGGGGACAACTTTCTGAAAAGTATATCTACGGATTACTCAAAGGCGTGACAGGATTTACTATGAAAGTTGATGAATTGCAAACGAAAGCAAAATTGAGTCAAAATAAATCAGAAGAAGAGCAAAGCAGGATTCGTGAATTGCTGTTGCAGAGTGACAATACTGTGATTCGGGATATTGGGGAATTTATGGAGACTTAGGGGAAAAGGTGTGCTATACGTTTTAAATAGTGTAAATTGAAATAAACAAATAATGAAAAAACATACCATATTCTTAATCATTTTAGCTTTTTTTTCTTGATAAAAGCAAGAATAAATTACCCTTAGAACGAGATGACAACGGAATAACCTTGTCCATTTCCTTGCAAGGAAGCCTTCAAAATCCCGCATTTTCACCAGATGGGAAATCAATTATTTTTACTCGATTCGTAAAAGGGTACAATCAAGAGCCAGCAGAAATATATAAATTTAATCTGGAAACAGAAGTCTTGACCTTAATGGTTTCAGATGGAAGTGGCAATGTCAATCTTCCTGGATCTACTTGGGTCAATGGTCAAATTATATTTTCATCTACAAGAGAACCCCATGATGAAATTTATTTGATTTCAGAAAATGGAAAGCCTGGTGATGAACTAAAAATGACCAATCGCCAAGATTCTGTTGCTTATGAACCATCGTTTAGTCCCGACGGGCAATGGGCGGTCTTCGAATCTCATAAATTAGATGAAGAAGGTAATGGAATTATCACGATAAATCGACTGAGTTGTACTTGTCCATATTTTAATCTTACTGCCAAAGAAGATGATTGCCGACAACCCAACTGGTCGCCTCGTGGTGATAAGATTCTCTATCAGCAAAAGAAAAATAATGTTTGGAATATTTGGATGATGAATATTGACGGAACGGATAAGGTGCAAGTGACAAATAATTTAGGGAGTTGTACGGATGCATCTTTTTCAGAAGATGGACAATTTATCGTTTTTAGTACGGATTTTCAATCGGATATTGCGAATATTTATAAAATAGGAATAGATGGAAATAATCCGACTAGATTGACTAATTTTAAAGGGTATGATGGTGCTGTTTCCGTATTTGGGAATAAACTAATTTTTGAATCATCAGATGGTGATCCAGATGGATCGGATGGGACTAAGCTTGTGGTGGTGGAATTGTAGTGGAATTATGGTAATTATAAAAAAGCTCCCATTCCTAAACTAGGAATGAAGAGCTTTACATTTATAATTTTAATGAATATTTTTGATTTTTTTTAATCCAAAATCACAATCTTCTTCACTGCCTGTCCTCCATCAGCATTTACTTTCAAAAAGTAAGTACCTGCACTCAAGCTAGAAACATCTATTGTATTTTTAAATGTCTTTTGATGGGTGACTTTACCGAAATAAACTTCATTTCCTAAAACAGAAACCAATTGTATTTCAAAATCAGAAGGTGTTTCAAATTTCAATTGAATAGTGAAAAATCCATGATTAGGATTGGGATTTACTTTAAAATAATTTAATGCAGCAATGCTTTCTAACCCAGAAGCCATTTCAATGGTAATAGTCATTTCTTGACTACATCCGTTGGCATCTGTGATCGTTACACTATGTTCTCCTGCGGATAGATTTTTATTTTTGGATTCCGTAGAATTATCATCCCACAAATAAGTATATGGAGCCGTTCCGCCTGTGACAGTTGCTTTGGCTTGACCTAAAGTACCATTTGTAGCATCTTTTATTTCATCAAATGTAATATCAATTGCATCGGGTTGAATGACTTCAAAGAAAATATTTTCAGTACATCCATTGTCATCTGCAATCTCAACGGTATAACTTCCTGCGACAAGATTAGTTGTTTTGGTTTCATCATAAAATAGGGGTGGAGTACCCGTTACCAATTCAAAATCAACCTTTCCATCGGATAATCCAAAGCAAGAAATATTTGTTACTTCTTGTACTGCAACATCTAAATCGGGTGCTTTGACTACGGTATTCTCTTTCGTTTCTTCACAACCATTTTCTCCAGTCACTTTGGCACTATAGACACCTAATTTTTCTACTTCTGGATTGGCTTGAAATTTATTATCACTTGTAATCCCAGGACCCGACCACGCTACGGAACGATATGGTGTGGCAATTTCAATAGATAAAACTGCTTTTGAAACCTTACAAGTTATAGGTGTACTTACCATTTCAAATTCAGGTATATCTTTATCTGCATTGATTGTTAATTTAGCAATACCTTCACAGCCATTGGCAATCATAAAATGTCCTTGATATTCACCTGGATCAGAGATTTCATCTGAAACCAATGTTCCGTTTGGACTCGTCCATGTGACTTCATGGTTTTCTACAGTTGAAGGCAAATTTGTAATGACATTATCACAATCCAAAGTGATAGTTTCCAAACTTGTTTCGTACGTTTCCTTATTTTCAAGAACCGTTACTGTTTTTTCAGATTTACAACCATTTTTAGGATTGGTCGCTGTCAAAATGTATGCTCCTGCTTGGTCAATACTTGGATTTGCATCGGTGGATTCAAAGCCGTTGGGACCTTCCCAATTGTAGGTGAGATTGGTATCATTGCTTTGGGTTGATAAATTAATCTCGGGTGTATTACAATCTAGTGTTCCCCCTTGCACATTTACATCTGGATTTTCTGTATCAATATTAATGACTGCTTCTGAATAAGTGACACAGCCTCCTTCAGAAGTCACTTCACAAGCATACGTTCCGTCTGTAAAGTCAAAATCAGGATTTTGTTCATTGGAGGTAAATCCATTGGGACCCGTCCATGAATAAGTATAATTATCGTTGCTTTCTGTTTGAATATTTAGGGTTGATTCATTACAATTTACCAATCCATTTGTATTTAAAATAACGGGATAATCGGTTTTGTCTTCCAATTGCGTTGTAACTTGTGAAGTACAACCAAATTCATTGCTCACATAGCAAATATAGTCGCCATCTTCTGCAATTTCTAAACTTGGATTTTGTTCGTTGGATGTAAATCCATTAGGCCCAACCCATTCAAAAGAAAGGTTATCTCCTGCTACGTCGATATTCAAACCTGAATTTTCACAAGCTTTAAAACCCGATATGTTATTAATTTGCGGTAAGCTGGTATTTTCTGAAACTTCTACAACACTCGTTGCACTACAGCCAAATTCGTTGGTAATTGTCAAGGTGTAAGTGCCTGCCATTTCTGTTGCTGGATTTTGTTCTGAAGATGTAAATCCATTTGGCCCAACCCATTCATAACTTACATTATCATTTGTAGAACTAGCCGAAAGTGTAACCATAGTGGTATTACAAGTAATATTTCCATTTGCGGAAGCTGAAGCATCAGGTACATCCGAAGAACCCGTTACTTCAATCATTTCTGTTGTTTTACATCCATTGACACCTGTTGCCACTAAAGTATAAATACCTGTTTCATTTACATTTAAAGTGTTGATATCATCGACATTTGTTTCTCCATTTGGCAAAGTCCAATTGAAGGTAGTCCCTGCATTATTCTGAACATCAACTTGAATAGTTGCCGTATTTTGAGCACAAGTGATTTCATTTGAAACGGAAAGTTGAATTATTGGACTACTTTTATCTTCTACTACATCAAATATTTCTGTAGCGACGCATCCATTTTCAGGATTGGTGACTGAAAGTTGGTAAGACCCCGCATTATTGATTGTAATTTCAGAATCATTTCCAATATCACCATTTGAATCAGACCAATTGTATTCAAAATTTTCATTTAAATTAGTAGGAGTGAGTGTTGTCGATTCATTATAGCAAGTCAGATTATGGTTGCCTTGAATTTGAAAATTTGGAGCCGTTTTATCTTCTGTGACAATAGCACTTGCAGTAGAAGAGCAACCATTTTCATTATTTACAACAGTTAAATCATATGTTCCGCTTTCGCAAATTGTAATTTCATAATCTGATGTAGTACCAGATGTTATCATTCCATCTAAAGTAGTCCAGTTTCGTTGAATATTTTCTCCATCAGAAGATTCATTTCCATTAAGCGTAATACAAGGTTGATTACAGTTTAAAGGACCTTGAAAATCTATATTGGCAACGGGTACTTCCGCATTTTCAATAGTAATACTTGCTTCGGACGAACACCCGTTTTCATTTGAAATCGATAGCGTATAAGTTCCAGCCTTGTCAATAGAAACAACCAATTCATCCATATTTGAAGTGATTTGACCTTCGTCAGTAGTCCATGAGATGATATCTCCATCGTGAATAGTTGAAGCAGAAGCATCTATATCCCAAGCAGTATTCAAACAATCCAAGCTAAAATTATCAGTTGTAATTTGAGCGATTGGAGGATTTGCTCCTTCTACTGTCAAATCATCTAATACCGTGGTACAACCACCCGTTCCTGTGATGGTAAGGCTGTATGTTCCTACTTCGAGATCCACGGCATCTTCAGTGGTACTTCCGTTACTCCATAAAAATGATTCGGGTGTACCTGAATTGATTTGAATATCAATACTTCCCAATTCAGAACAGTTTGCATCCACAATTTCATTTACAGAAGCATTTACACCATTACTATTAAAGCCTACTTGAAAAGGACCTACTTCCAGAGAATTATTTTTACTATCAAAAATGGTTGCACTATAAACTCCAGCAGAAATATCTGTTAACTCACCATTATTACTATCATTTGTATTCCAATAAACCGTAAAAGGAGGATTTTCTCCTTCAATATTCAAGGAAATACTCCCATCTTCTGAAAATCTACAGGATGCATTATTAATTTCAGAATCAATCAAAGTGATAGGGTCAGGTTCTACCACAGGATCACCCACTACGACAAATTGCCCCATCATCCCTTGATCTTCATGTGTCAGCATATGGCAATGATACATATAAGGTACTTTGTCGTTGGCAAAATCTTCAAATTTGGTAATAAACCGAACGGTTCCCCTAAAAGGAGGCACTAAAATCACATCTTTACGACCCTGCCATTCAGGTGGTGGAGCTTGTCCATTGATATCCAATACATAAAATTGTACATCATGAATATGAAAAGGGTGAGCGACTGCAGTCATATTGGTAAAAGACCAAATTTCTGTATTTCCAAGATCAACAGTTTCGTTAATGACATTCATATTAAAAGACTGTCCATTGATTCGGAAAGGGCCATTTACACTCATCATACCTCCTGCGGAGGAAAAAGTAAAATTTCTACCTTTGTCAATATTATTAGGATCGTAAGAAATCTGCTCAACTAAAGTATTTGGAATCGAATTGACCCCACGATTGCTTTTTGCACCGACTTTTAGCGTAAGCATATCAAAATTACCCCCATTTAGTGGATTTGCTCCGTAATTACCGCCTCCTGCATTTGGTCCCATTCCTATGGTTTTTGCACCATAGTATCCTCTTGGAATACCTGCCCCAAAATTACGTAAAGCAATCGTTTCTCCAGAAAGTTGTGTTAAATCAATGAGTATTTCAACTCGCTCACCAGGAGCGATCAACATTTTTTTCTTTCTGACAGGAGCCCCTAAAAGACCACCTTCTGTCCCAATTACATAAAAGTCATCATTATTGGAAAGCCCAAAATTATAAACCCTTTGAGAAGATCCATTGAGTAATCTCAAACGGATAACATTTGCAGGAACATCGATATATGCGTTTCTAGTTGCATTCGCCATAAATTCAGTATCATTATCATTCATACCCAAGACAATTTGCTTATTTCCATCAAAAGTTTTGGATTGTAAGACCACAGGGAAGTCATCAAAACCATAAGCTCTAGGTAAGTCCAACGCCATTTCTTCATCGTCTTGGATAATAATCATACCCGCCAATCCCATCAATACATGATCGTTGGTGTGAGTATGCAAGTGAGGATGATACCACATGGTAGAAGCTTTATCTCTAATTTTAAATTTGGGATTCCAAGTCTCATTTGGACTTATGGTTGTATGCGGACCACCATCATTTTCTGCTGCAACGTGCATGCCGTGCCAATGTAAAGTAGAGATTTCTCCTATGCGGTTGGTTACTTTTATATCGACATTTGTTCCTTGTCTAAAAACTAAAGTAGGGCCGAGAACTTCGCCATTAAATCCAAAAGTATTGGTTTGAACGCCATCGAAAAATTCGTGGGTGCTTGGAGCCATGGTAAGGTTAAATTTATTCCCAGATAATAGTTGTGGAATTAACATTTTCTTTTGACCAAATGATGAAAAAGAAAATAGGGTAAGCATGAGAAGTGTAAACAATCTGAATTTCATAGTGATAGATATTATATGTATATGAATAAAATTGATGCAAAAGTATATGGTCTATACTGTGTTGTCTAGTTTTTTGATGTAAAAAATGCGAAATTGATGT
>CAZOHX010000020.1:12211-12434 GCA_964579315.1 uncultured Saprospiraceae bacterium | reverse complement strand
AGAACTACCTTTTGAAAACGATAAGAAATTTGCTGCTCTATTTTTCAAAATCAATTCATGGGGATTTCGTTTACCCAAAGAAACCAAAGCACCAGAACCCGAAGCGATGCCGTCTATTCGATGAGAAAGTACACAACCAAATCCCATAGCTCGAAAAGATTTAGCACTTTCATCATTATAAGTAAATTGATTCACCGCATCAAATTCTGGTCTCAAAGCTTCG
>CAZOHX010000020.1:0-12201 GCA_964579315.1 uncultured Saprospiraceae bacterium | reverse complement strand
TCAGACAAAAATTGCTGCTGACCATGTCTGCGGTGCGTTTTTTTCTTCACCAATTTAGGTATTCCATAATCAGCCATCAACTCAATAAAAGAAGGATAAATATGATTTCCATTTAAATCACGAACTATAGCATTTTTTGGAATATCAATATTAGAACCTACATTTATAATTCTATCATTTTGAATAATAAGAATTCCATATATTTCTGTTTGGGCATCCAAATGGATTCGAGCATTTTTAAAAGCCACCATTTTATTTCTAAAATCATGTACCCCATTCACAGGAAAATTATTCTGAGCCTGCAGTAAGGAATTAGCTAAAAGGAAAAAAAATAAAAATAATTTATTCATAATAGTTGGTATGATTATTTCGTAATTAAATACAAGATGCTAATAATTTATAATAATGAGGTAAAAAATCAAACAACATTTATAAATTATAGTAAAATACAATATTAATAAATCGATACATCAACGATATGAAAATTTTGAAGTTTGGAGGTTCATCTGTTGCGAAACCAGAAAGAATTAGATTAATAGTTTCAATATTAAAATCTTATTATAAACGAGGAGAGAAATTTGCAGTAGTATTTTCTGCCTTTGGCGGCATTACGGATACTCTAATTGAAATGAGCAATAAGGCTGCCCAAGGAGATGAAAGCTATAAGATAGTACTTAATGCATGTTGTGAAAGACACATAGCTGCGGCTAAAGAATTGCTTACTGGAGATATACTAGAAACGGCTATTACAGATTTAGAACAAAATCACAAAGTATTAAGTAATTTACTCCATGGAGTTTTTTTAGTGAAAGAAGCATCTCCAAGAACATTGGATCATGTACTAAGTTTTGGAGAGCGAAATTCAGCGTACATCATAGCACAGACCTTAAAAGAAAATGGAGTCAATGCCTCATATCTTGATGCAAGAAGAATTATAAAAACAGATATTAGTTTTGGTTCTGCAAAAGTAGATTTTAAAAAAACGGAAGATTCAATAAAAGAACATTTCAAAAGTCACCCCGAATTGCAGATTATCACAGGATTTATATCTGAATCTTTAGAAGGATTCACAACCACACTCGGTCGAGGGGGATCAGATTATACCGCTTCTATTTTAGGAGCAGCATTAAATGCAGAGCAGATAGAAATATGGACAGATGTAAATGGCGTTTTGACTGCGGATCCAAGAAAAGTAAAAGATGCATTTACCATAAACGATATGACCTATGCAGAGGCGATGGAGATGTCACACTTTGGAGCAAAGGTGATATATCCCCCCACCTTACTACCTGCTATGAAAAAAGAGATTCCGATATATATCAAGAATACATTTGAACCAAGCTTTAGAGGAACATACATTTCTGCAAACAAGCCCAAAAGCAATGGCAACCCCGTAAAAGGAATTACTTCCATCAGCCATGTTGCCTTATTAACTTTAGAAGGTAGTGGGATGTTTGGTGTACCTGGTATTGCGGGGAGATTATTCAGTTGTTTAGCCCATGCAAGTATCAATATTATTTTAATTACACAAGGGTCGTCAGAGCATTCAATCAGTTTCTGCATACAACCCAAAATGGTTGAATTAGCTATTTTACAAATCAATCAAGAATTTGAATATGAAATAAAATCCGACTATATCAATGCAGTCAAAGTAGAACAAGAATTATCAGTAGTTGCGATTGTAGGAGAACGGATGCGATCACACTCAGGAATTGCAAGTAAATTATTCAATGCCTTGGGTGTTCAAAATATAAATATTAGAGCCATAGCCCAAGGCTCATCAGAACTAAATGTATCCATAGTTGTAAAAAATAAGCACGAACGAAAGTCGTTAAATGCGATACATAATTCATTTTTCAAAAAAGATTTAAAGCCCGTTCATCTATACATTGTAGGGGTCGGATTAATTGGGAGTACATTTTTAAAACAAGTTTCTAATCAAATCAACTATTTAAAAGATAATTTAGACATAAATTTTAAAGTAGTAGGCATCGCCAATAGTCGAAAAATGCTTATTGGAGATTCCGAAATTGACTTAGAAAACTGGAAAACGCAATTAGAAAAATCTGAAACAAAAATGAATATTGGAGAATTTGTATCACAGATAAAATCCAATAATTACCGAAATTCCATCTTTATTGATAATACAGCAAATGATACTATTCCAAATTTTTATGAGGAGCTATTAGAACATAGAGTTTCTATATCTACTCCAAATAAGGTAGCAGCATCATCTAGTTATATTCAATACAATCGATTGAATAATCTAGCAAAGAAAAGAAAAGTATTCTTCAAATATGAAACGAATGTTGGAGCTGGATTGCCTATTATTTCTACGCTTAAAGATTTAGTAAATAGTGGAGATGAAATTCTAAAAATTGAGGCTGTACTGTCAGGTTCTTTATCTTATATTTTCAATAAATATTCAGGTAAAATATCCTTTTCGGAAATAGTCAAAGAAGCCAAAGAGCTAGGATATACTGAACCAGATCCAAGAATTGATTTAAATGGTGTGGATGTCCGAAGAAAAATTATTATCCTTGCACGTGAAATAGGTTTGCCTATGGAATCAGACGATGTAAAAATAGATAATATTTTACCCAAGTCTTGCCAAGAAGCAAAAACTGTGGATGATTTTTTCAAGCAATTAGACCATCACAATTCTACCTTTAACCAATTAGTATTAGAAGCAGAAAAAGCAGAAAAAAAACTTAGATACATTGGTCAAATAGAAAAAGGAAAAGCAAGAATCAAATTAATATCCATTGATTCAGAACATCCTTTTTATGGTTTAGGTGGTAGTGATAATATGATTGTAATTACTACAAAGCGATATTCAGATAGACCTTTGGTAATTAAAGGACCAGGAGCAGGAGCAGAAGTAACAGCAGCGGGTGTATTTGCAGAAGTCATTTCGATAGGAAACCTTTTATGTCAATAATAAAAAAAAGGTATTTATGAGAACAGGAATTAAAGTATTTGCACCAGCGAGTGTAGCAAATGTAGGAGTGGGATTTGATATTTTAGGCTTTGCCTTAAATGAACCTGGAGATGAAATTGTAGCAAGATTTACAGATAAGCCAGGTTTAAGCATCAACAAGATTACTGGAGCAAAAGGCAAACTTCCCTATGAAATAGAAAAGAATACAGCGGGAGTTGCAGCCCAAAGTTTATTAGACCATATTGGCTATAAGGGAGAAGGAATTAGTTTGGAAATAAGAAAAAAGATGCCCTTCAGTTCGGGTTTAGGTTCTAGTGCAGCAAGTGCAGTAGCAGGAGCAATGGCAGTAAACGAACTGCTCAAGCGTCCATTTGAGAAACGAAATCTTCTACACTTTGCGGCATTAGGAGAGGCTATAGCATCAGGAAGCTATCATTTAGACAATGTTGCACCTTCCCTACTAGGAGGAATGATATTGATAAGAGATACAAAAAGTTTGGATGTACATAGAATACATACTCCTAGAGGATTGCATGTTGTAGTTGTATATCCAGAAATAAGTATAAATACAAAAGATGCAAGAAACCTATTAAAAGAAACGATTAGTTTAAATCAACACATACAGCAATCAGGTAATCTTGCAGGATTCATTACGGGACTATTTACCTCTAATATTGACCTAATCAAAAGGTCATTGCAAGATGTAATAATAGAAGATCAAAGAGCTCCGCTAATACCCCATTTCAAAGAAATACAATCCGCAGCTATAAATAATGGTGCATTAGGCTGTACCATATCGGGTGCAGGACCATCCATTTTTGCTCTTTGTCAAAGTACATTTATTGCAAAAAATGTTGAGGATGCAATGTCAAAAATATATACTAATGCAAAAATAAATTTTAAGATATACTCGACTCCTATCAATAATGAAGGAGCCATTAAATTTTAAGTATGAAATTATATAGTACAAAGAATAAAGGACAATTATTTAGTTTAAAAGAAGCTGTTTTAAAAGGACTGCCTGATGATAATGGTTTATTTATGCCCACACAGATTAATCCTCTACCAAGCAGTTTCTTTAAGAATATAGAACAATATAGCTTTCAAGAAATAGCCTTTATTGTTTCAAAGCAGCTTATAGGTGATAATATTCCTGATGAAGATCTAAAAATAGTTGTAGAAAAATCAATTAATTTTCCTGCTCCCCTAGTCCAATTAGATGAAACTAGTTATGTTTTGGAATTATTCCATGGACCGACGTTGGCATTTAAAGATTTTGGAGCTAGATTCATGGCACAATTAATGGGCTATTTTAATGATAAAGCAAAAGAATTAATCATATTGGTAGCCACATCTGGAGATACTGGTGGTGCTGTAGCATCAGGATTTTATAAAACGGAGGGCATTAAAGTTGTAATTTTATATCCAAGTGGAAAAGTTAGTCATCTTCAAGAGCAGCAATTAACCACTTTAGGTCATAATATTCATGCGATTGAAGTTGCAGGCAGTTTTGATGATTGTCAAGCAATGGTCAAATCAGTCTTTTTAGATAAAGCATTAAATGAAAAATTAAAACTTAGTTCTGCTAATTCTATTAACATAGCACGATTAATACCACAAACGTTCTATTATTTTGAGGCATATAAGCAAATAAAGAACAAAGCCCTACCCTTAGTATTCTCTATTCCAAGTGGAAATTTTGGAAATTTAACAGCAGGATTAATAGCAAAACGAATGGGATTACCTGTACATAAGTTTATTGCCGCTACAAATATTAATGAAATAGTTCCTAATTTTCTAGTTTCAGGAAAATATGAGCCTAAATCATCTATTCCTACTATATCCAATGCTATGGATGTAGGGAATCCATCAAATTTTTATAGAATGGTTGACCTTTACTATACAGAAAAAGATGAATCAAAGGTAGATTGTTCCACGTGGAACAATCTAAAAGATGATATTATTGGATTTTCATACGATAATGAAGAAACCAGAAAAGGAATAATAGAATTATATAACCAAACAAACTATATAATAGATCCACATGGCTCAATAGCATATTTAGCACAAAAAGACTATCAACATAGTATAAAGAATAAAGTAAATACAATTATACTAGAAACGGCTCATCCATCCAAGTTTATTGAAGAAGTAAATAAAATAATACCAACTGATATAGAAATACCAGAAAGATTAGAAATCCTACGAAATAAAAATAAAAAAAGTACTAAGATGCTTGCAAATACTTTAGATTTAAAGAAGTATCTCGAAGATAACTATTAATCTTTAATAAAATAGGCTAGGATCTGAATGAATTGTTCCACGTGGAACAATGCCAAGTGATATAATATAGATTGAATGAAATTTATATGAGGTTGAAAATAATTGAATATACATAAATTAGTAAATAATAATGATAAAAAGTTAACTATAAATTTTTAAAAAAAGTAAGAAGTACTAAAGAAATTAACCCACCAATAATATAAATCAAGAATTTGTTATTGAAATAAAAGCAAAATTAACAGGAATAATAATACAAATAATACCAAGCAGAATTAAGACTTTACGAATAAAAAAAGATAATTGAATAATAGGTATTTTTAGTAGTAGGAAAACAGTAACTAAATTTGAAGAAGAAATTTACTATACAAAAGTATTGCTCTAAAAGCAAAAAGAATACTCATCAAATTCAAAAACTTAGAGGAAGTAATGTGAAAAACATACTATACAAAGTTATCCTCAATCTTACCAACAAAGGTGGAAAACCAATAAATCACAAAAAGTTATCCTCATGTTTATTAACATCATGTGAGGAAAGAAATCAACAAAGAATAAAGAAAAGATTATTACTCAAAATATAAGTTAATTACAGAAACAAATGTAAGCAATCCAGTCAATTGATGTAATACACCAAGAAAAACGGGAACATGACCAATAGAAAAAGATATAGTTAGAATTCCCAGAAAAATCTGAATTATCAACAAACTTATAAACAACCTAACATTCTTAAGATTTAACTTTTTAAAGTAAAATTTGAACAATCCGAACAAGGAAACAGAAATAATTAAAAAAGCAGTACTTCGATGCAAAATTTGAATAAGGGCTTTTAAACTTGAATTGGATTCATAATTTCCAACTTGAGAAATATCAGAAGAAGAAAGCATAAATCTAAAAGTATCGAAATGAGAAAAAATAGAGAAATAGGGATGAATTAAGGCAGCACGCATACCTGCCATTAATCCCCCAAAAAATAATTGAAGAACAACTAATCCAAATACTAAATTTAGAAACTTTGATTTAAGCATAATAGGATTCTCAAACAATGACAATTTCCAAGTATAAAACAAATATCCCAAAAGAGAAGTCGCAATCAAAAGATGGGTCGTTAACTTATATGCACTCACCCAAGTTCGTTGATCATCGTTGAGACCACTGAATACCATAATGATACCAAACACAGCAGCAAGAGATGCTAATCCGATTACAACAAATAATTTTTTAATCAACCAAGAAGGGAGCATTTTCCTAAAATAGAAATATAAAAAAGGAATTAAAAAAGCAAATCCCATCATACGAGCCCAAAGACGATGAAAATATTCCCAAAAGAATATCCATTTATATTGAGAAAGATTCATACTACTATTTAAATCAGAAAATTGCTTTTTAGCAGCCACTTTATATAAAGAGAAAGATTCATTCCATTCTGCTTCATTCATTGGAGGTAAAGTGCCTTGAATAACTTTCCACTCTGTAATTGAAAGACCACTATCAGTAAGACGAGTAATGCCACCAAGCATGATTTGAATTAAAATCAAAATCACACCAATAAATAACCAACGTTGAACAGATTTTTTAATAATCATTTTTTAACTACAAAAGTAATAAAATAATTTTCTTGAAAAATAAAGCACTAATTAAAAATGAAAGATTTACTAAAAAACGATGAAAATGAAATACAGAAAGAAAAGAAAACGTTTTCTAAATTAAATTATCTTTCAAAAGATAATTTCAAAAATACAATTTGAAAAATGTTTTAAAACAAAAACTAAATGAAAAAATTATATGACCTTATATTATAATTAATAATTTAAAATAAAAAAAGCTCATCATCATTAGGGATGTGAATTTGTTTATAACGTCCATACCGAAATAATAACATCGAAGTTATTAAACAAATCAGAGAGTAATCAACATTCGTTTTTATCATAATCCATTCAAAAATAATTAACTATACATTTTCCTCACATCCTGTGGAATACAAAGTTTAATAAAATACAGTTTTTAAACAAGCTTTATAACATTAAATAAAATGTAAGTAACTTCATTTAAATTCACATAAAAATCAATAAATTTGGATAAAATTATATATGATTTTATGAAATTCTTAATACTTGTGTATAAAGATTAAGTTTTCCACACAGAACCTCACATCTGAACGTTAATAAAAGAAAATAATAGACATTGATATTTAATGCAATATACATATAAAAATTAGTAATGATAATAACTTGAACCAAAAAACTCATGATGACAAGTTGTTTTGTTTGTTTTACAATAAAAAACATGTAAATTGATACAAAACGTTTTAAAAAAAGGTAATTTTATAGCAGCAATTCGTAATTTATCAAAAAAAAATCATAGCCATGTGTGGAAGGTACTCTTTTAATTTGACGGCACAAATAATTCAAGACAGTTTAGATATAATAGTACCCAAGCAGTTGGAATTTAATTTTAATATAGCACCAACTCAAAAGGCGTATGTCATTTTGAATGAAAATCCTAAAAAGCTTGTTCAGATAAATTGGGGTTTAATTCCAAATGGGGTGCCAAATCCGAAATTGACAGGCAAACTCATAAATGCAAGACTTGAATCTATAGATGAGAAGATTTCATTCAGACAATCAATAAACAAAAGGCGGTGTTTAGTTTTGGCGGATAGTTTTTATGAATGGGAGACCATATCAAAAGAAAAATATCCCTATAGAATATTACCCAAAAAAGACAAAATACTAGTAATGGCAGGTATTTGGGATGAATGCACAATAAATGAAAAAAAAATAAGGACATTTTCTATCATAACTACAAAACCAAATACTTTTATGAAAACCATTCATCATAGAATGCCGTTGATATTAGAAACATCTGAAAAGAGAGATGCTTGGTTGTCTTTAAAAACAGATATGAAAACTATTTTAAATAATAAGGCACTAGATGATGAATATTTAGAAAAATATCCAATTTCAAATCAAGTGAATTTTATAAAAAATAATAGTAAAGATTTACATAGAGAAATACCTAAACAAGGAAAATTATTTTAGAATGAGAGTGATTTTACAAAGAGTGAGTGAATCAAAAGTGGTTGTTGAAAATAAAGTGGAAGGGCAGATTGATCAAGGACTATTGATTTTGGTTGGAATAGAAGAGCAGGATAATGCAGAAGATATCGCATGGCTAGTTAGAAAAATTATCAACATGCGGATTTTTAGTGATGAAGATGGAAAAATGAATAATTCCTTATTAGACATAAATGGAGAAATATTAGTAATTAGCCAATTTACATTACAAGCAAGTACAAAAAAAGGAAATCGCCCATCGTATATCAAAGCTGCAAAACCAGAAATTGCTATACCTATATATAATGCATTCAAAAAAGAGTTAAGTTTGCAAATCAAAAAGCCAATACAAAGTGGTATTTTTGGAGCAGATATGAAAGTACAATTAATAAATGACGGACCAGTAACAATCTGGCTTGACAGTAAGGATAAAAAATAATGGAAATAATAGATAAAAGAGATATCAGACAAATGTCAATGGAAGAAATGGAAAAATATTTCTTGTCCAAGGACATGTCAAAATTTAGAGCAAAGCAAATATACGAGTGGCTATGGAAGAAAGGTGCAAGAGATTTTGAGTCTATGACCAATTTATCTAAGGGAGTACGAGAAACACTCAAACAAGAATTTGTCTTTAATGCCATAAAGTTGGACCATACCCAGAAGAGCAATGATGGTACTATAAAAAGTAGATTTATTTTACAAGATGGACACTATATAGAAGCTGTGTTGATTCCCGTTGTGGATAAAAACAGATTTACAGTTTGTGTTTCATCTCAAGTAGGATGTAGTTTGAGTTGTAGTTTTTGTGCAACAGGGCAAATGAAAATCATGAGAAATCTGACGTCGGGGGAGATATATGACCAAGTGACTATGGTCAACGAACAATGTATGGATCAATTTGGACATCCGATTACAAATGTTGTATATATGGGCATGGGGGAGCCACTGTTAAATTACAAAAATGTGGTCAAAAGTATCGAATATTTGACATCTCAAAAAGCATTGGGCATGGCAAATAGAAGGATTACAATAAGTACAGCAGGCATTTCAAAGATGATCAAGAAATTAGCGGATGATGGATTGAAAGTAAATTTAGCACTATCCTTACACGCAAGTAGCGATGAAAAGAGAGATAAAATTATGGCAATCAATGAAACAAACAATCTTAAAGTATTGACAGAAGCACTAAAATATTATTATCAAAAAACTAAGAATAAAATCAGTTTTGAATATATTGCATTTAGAAATTTTAATGATAGCATAGAAGATGCCGAAAATTTATATAAATTGTGCAAACATTTTCCTGTTAAAGTCAATATCATAGAATATAATCCAGTAGAAGGTTTGCCATTTGTGAAATCTGACCAAGATACAACATATGAATTTGCACACTATTTAATCAACAGAAATGTAACAGCTACCATCAGAAGGAGTAGAGGAAAAGATATAGATGCGGCCTGTGGACAGCTTGCCAATAAAGGAAAATAGGAAGTTATCAACATCGTTATTCACAGGATGTGAATCAATAAAATTGAAAAACATAATCATCAAATTAATAAAAAAATGACAAAAATTTTTAAAATTCTCCCGTTTATTCTTTTCTCTATTCAACTGATGGGACAGGTTTGTGCTCCAGTAAATGTTGACGATGTTTACATAGATACCTTTGCGGTCAAAGTAGATGTAACTTGGGAAAACGCATCCAATTTTAACAGATATGATTTAGAAATCGGAAAAGAAGGTTTTTCATTAGGATCAGGCAAGCACATAGATTCTATTGTGACCAACCAAATAACAATTGGAGATCTAGTGGAACACACGGATTATGATTTGTATATCACCACAATATGCGAAAATGGAGATACCAGTGATGTGGCAGGCCCCATAAAATTCAAAACCTTATGGAAAATAGACGTTGGTGTTATTGGTTTTATAAAACCAGATCCATTTACAAAATGCAATTTTTCAGAAAAAGATACCGTAACCTTAATTATCAAAAACTATGGAGCAGATCCACAGACTTTTATACCCTTTGATGTTAAGGTAAATGGTCAAGAATCAGGAGTAGAACGACCACAAGATGGACTTTTTTCTGGCGTAATCGGTAGATATGGCACAGGATTTATTGACATGGAAGTCAATTGGGAATTGTCAGAGAGTGGAAATTATCATATAGTAGGGTGGACAGAGTTGAAAGATGATGCAGATATTACAAATGACACTTTTGAATATGATTTTATTTCAATATATGACAATCCGTTTTACCAAACTTTCGAGTCGATGACATTCCCTGATAGATGGGACACTGAAGAAAAAGGAAATCCAATATATGCAGCGGGCGATCACGGAAACGAAACCGCCACATTGTCTGATCATTTAATGTCATCGGATTCTATTTTTAAAGTAGTAACCAGTAGAGTGAAAATCCGAGCAGGCGAAACACAATTGAAATTTGATATTGCTTTGAGAGATGGGGCTAATCCAAGCCAAAAATATACATTGCAAGCCAAGGATTCCGTCCAATTATTTGTATCCACAGATTGTGGAGAAAATTTTGAAATTGTTAATAACTATATAAATAGTGATTTTCCAGAACTAGTGAACACCATTACAGAAGATTTGTCTGATTATATAAATATGTCAATCAATATTAAGTTTAAGGTAAAATCAGAGAATAAACATAATTTTTGGATAGATTTAGATAATATGAACATGTATGAATGCAGAGATTCCTTGGCACTAGAAAATCAAGTTACAGTCGATGGAGATAATCGCAGCTACAAAGTAGTGCCAAATTTTGGATTTGCCCCTTACCAATATGAATGGTCGAGTGGTGAAACAACACAAGAAATAACGGTAGAGCCAGGACAACATTATAGCGTAACGGTAACCGATGTGGCAGGATGCACAGATGTTGCAGAGAAAGATTTCGGACCTGTAAATGTAACTCAGTCTGAAATAATCAATCAATTTTTAATCTATCCCAATCCAGCCAAAGATAATGTAATATTGAGTATAGATTTAAATCAAAAAGAAGCTGTGTGTATAGTTGTCTATGATGTTTTTGGTAGAAAAATAGAGTCGTTTAACTACAAAAAACTTAGTAAACTAGAAAAGAATTTGGATGTTCATAATTATCAATCGGGTATTTATTTTATTGAATTAGAGATAGCAGGACAGAAAAAAACGAGTAAAATGATAGTACAATAGGATATTTTTCAAATACTTGTGCAACAGCGGACAAAAAAAATAGCAACTTTCTAAACAGAAAGTTGCTATTTTTGTTTTAGAAAAGTCATGCAAGTTTGACTATGATGTATTAAAATCGTAATAATAGTATATAACCAGAAGAAATAGGAAGCAATGAAAATAGGAATTGTATGCTATCCGACCTATGGAGGTAGTGGAGTATTAGCAACGGAATTGGGAAAAGGGTTGGCACAAAAAGGACATGAGGTACATTTCATAACCTATCGACAACCTGCGAGATTAAGTGCATTTGTAGAAAACGTATTTTATCACGAAGTAGATAACTCAGAGTATCCCCTATTTGAGTATCCGCCATATGATACGGCATTGACCAGTAAAATGGTAGATGTTGCCCAACATGCCAATTTGGATATATTTCATGTACATTATGCAATTCCACATGCGACGGTTGCATTTATTGCCCAGCAAATATTGAAAGCATCAGGCGTAGAAATTCCTTTTATCACGACCTTGCATGGAACGGATATTACTTTGGTAGGAAACGATAAATCCTTTGCCCCCGTTGTAGAATTTTCAATCAATAATTCAAATGGAGTAACAGCCGTATCCAAAAGTCTAAAGCAACAAACAGAATCCTATTTTAGCGTAAAAAAAGAAATAAAAGTGATTCATAATTTTATAGATTTCACCCGATTTAATAAATTGAACAAAGAT
>CAZOHX010000019.1:0-12645 GCA_964579315.1 uncultured Saprospiraceae bacterium | reverse complement strand
GTCAAATTAGCATTTACTGTGATTTGTTGGGTACAAGTTGCTGTATTACCACAATCATCTGTGGCAACCCATGTTCTTGTTACAGTATAATCACAACCTGTTGGTGTTTCAGGAGTTTGAGTATAAGATATATCAACATTGGTGTCACAATTATCTGTTGCTGTCATAGTTGGGACAGCAGGCAATGCACCACTAACTGTTGTGCTTGCTGGACAATTATCAAATACAGGAGCAATAGACTCAGTATAATTTAAATTGACTGTTGCTTGTTCGCAACAAGTAGCATCAGTTTCACCTGCATAATAATTACAAACTTCATAAGTAAATGACAAATCTTGACATAAAACACCATTTGGCTGGTATGTAAAACTACCATCCGAATTAAGAGAAATCGTACCATTTGCATCGGCAGACCCTCCGTCAATAATAGTATAAGTTTCATTGTTTAAACTATTATCATTTGATGCTAAATTTCCTGAAATATTATTGCCTGGACATTCTGAAAAAGAATCGTCTTCTGCAGAAGGAGGATTTCCAATGGTAATAGTAACCCAATTTGCTTCACCATTATAATCTACACAACCCGAACGTCGAGCACATCTCAAATAATGAGTTGTTGTTGTAATTACTCCTGGATCATAAGTAGATGAGTTAGCACCAGGAATTAAAATAGCATCATTTGCACTTGCAGGAGGATTCGCTCCTTCATAATATAACCAAATATATTCAATAGCTCCAGATCCTCCTGTTGGATCAGAAATACTAGTCAATAAATCAGGATCATAACTTCCACAACCCGTTTGGTTAGTACCAATCTCTCCTCCATCAGTAAGAGGGTCACAAGGGTTACATGAACTTGCATTTCCAGATAAATTGAAATTTAAATCCATTTGAGATCCATTATTAAAACTATATCCTGATTGACTTGGCTGAGAAACAACAGAATATAACAACCAAGAAGAAAATCCATAACCAGGATCATGTAAACTACCTCCTGTTCCTTGCTGTGCATAGTGCATATTATAACCCGTAATAGTGGCTTTTCCACCATCCAAATCTGCAAGTCCTGAAATAGTACCAGTAACGCCTGTATAAAAATACCAATCAGAATGGTCATTAGGACCACAATAAGTATTTGTTTGATTTGGACTTGTCATTGTCTTCCCTGTTAAGGTAACATCTACGATTAATTTCAGCCAAGGATCATCATTATTTTTGACAGTAAATAAAAATCGACCATCTCCATTATTATACTCAACAAAAGTACCTTCTCCTTCCTGCATCCAATTATTACTAACACCACCTGGAGAAGTAATAAACGCATCTGCCCAAAAAGTACTTATTGTATTATTGCCACATTGTGTTACATCCGTTAAGATTCTTGTTGTACAAATCGAATTACAAGTAGGATCTAAAATAACACCTACCCAATTTGATTCTCCATTATAATCCTGACAACCTGCCCTTCGAGCACATCTACGAAACCAAGTAGTCGTAGAAATTGGTCCAGGATCATAAGACAGCCCAGTAGCTCCAGGAATAGTATTACCATCTCCTTGACCTGGATAATTGCCTTCATATTTCAACCAAATATACTCCATAGCACCACTACCACCAGATGCGGGAGAAATACTCGTAATTGGATCAGGGTCATAATTATTACCACATGCAATTTGATGACCTTTAATCTCACCTGCGTCAGTAACATTATCACATGTACTACAAGACATATCAACAGTAACTGTACCTGCGAGGAAATATGATTGACCATCTGAATTAGAACAAGCAGTACCTGGATTTTGTCCATTTCTTGTGTCAATCCAAATACTAACATGATCAACATTACCAGGAACATCCGCTAAAGTCAATTCGACAATATTAATACAACAACTATTTAAGCTAGCATCAGGACCACAAATTGTTTCCATTGCAGTCACACTTCCTGCTTCAGCCTTGATATTTAAATATCGCCCATCTGTTGACAATTCCGTTATTGGAACTTTCAATGTAAGCGTTCTTGGCATATTATCCGTTGGAATATCGATTGTGAAATCTTTCAAATCATTGTATCCACTAATTTCTGTATATTGACCGACTTGACCATTCGAAGTAGATGTATTTCTAAAAGCATAGACCAACATAGATTGTAGTCCGAAATTAGAACCACAATTGTTATCAACATCCGTAGTATGCAAAGATGAAATATTTCCAGGTAAAGTACCTCTATATACATAACTATTAAAGGAACTAGAGTTAGCTAGTTCCAAAGTATATCCATTATCATCTTGATCATAAACATTAACTGTTGTTGGTTGCTCATTTTTATAAACCACTTCTACTACGGTTTCAAAAACGTTACCAGCATTTGGTATATTGACAATGATGTCTGGATCACCCGAACATAAACCCGCTCCATTTCCATATATATCAACAATTTTTCCATCGTTACATGTATATGACCAACCTGTATTTGGTCTAGGAGATGGAGTTGTGAGACATTCTCCATTTAATTGTCTTTGTACTTGTCTTTGAAAATGTTGACCATTTATAGGATCTGGGATAAAAAAGACCATATTATCAGCGATTCCACCTTGAACTGATTGAACTGCAGCAATAGCTTCATCACTTATCGAATTACACCTAGAATTGCTCTGTCCTAAAATACACCAAATAGCACTATTGATATTTTCTAATTCAGATGAACTATTTCCTGTGTAATTACAAAAAATCCAATTAATACGCTCTGCCTGTAAATCAGAAACACCATTCACATTACTTGCTCCTACCACTTTTGTCCAATGTATTTCTCCAGGACCATAAGCATCTGGACCATCTACACCAAGCTCAATACAAAAACCTTGACCTACTATATTTATCTCACAATCATTGTTAACATATGCCATACATGCATGGTAAGATTCTCCCATATGAATATAACTATTCGTTTCTACTGTTCCAACCCAAGTTTGATCGCCATAACAGTTATCTACATCCGCATTATAATCACAAGACCATCTACTTCTTGAATCAGAGAAGTCAGCCTTTAACCAAACATCCTTTTCAAAACTATTGGATTTCAAGCCGTCCACTTCACGAAATACTTGAAAGGTTTTAAATTTATGAGGATTTAAACCATCTACAACCAAAGGATTGCCTTTTAGATGTTTAAATTCTAAAGGTTTTAAAACTCCTTTATCTATATACTTCGCAACCACAGTATAGAAATCACTGCCATTGCCATTATAGGATAAAATCAATTTTCCATTTGCCCTTACTTTACTAGTTGTGGGCTCATAGCCTACATCAGTAATTCGAATATCATCCGAATTATTTAATTGGACTTGATTTGAAGCTGATTGAATAGCAGCATTTACTTTTTTCTCAACCTTCTTTTTAATTGTTCCCAAATTAGCTGGTTGCTTAATTTGAGCAAAAGTTGAGTTAGAAATTCCTAAAATCAATAAAACAACCAGTCCAAAGTAGAATGAACTTGATTTAATTGATTTTAATAAACTCGAGGAATCATTAGTCTGTAGAAATTGTCTCATGTTTAAAGTATTTGTTGATAACATTTAGTGTTTAATTTGTAAGATTTTGTATTTATTTGAATTATAAGGTTTTCAATTCCTAATAGTTCATTATTATTTGTATATTCAATAATTCTGCCAAAAGGCAGATATATTACATAGCAAAAGCCGTTCACTAAGGAACAGCATGTTACGAGTTGCAATATTCATATTTATTTCTTTTTACAAAAGTTAATGAATTGGTACTCATACAATAACTAAAAAACTAATAACGTTTTGTATGTATGCACAATTCAGAATGCATGAAAACAATATGTACTTAAAATAAATTCAACGTTTTAAGTATTGCAATTTTTCTCAAGTATGACTGCTCAATCTGGCAATCATATAAAAATAACCGATTGAAATAATATAAAATTGGGAGGTTAAGTGGTTCAAAATCAATAAACCACGGTACAAAGATATGCAATTTTATTAAAAAACGCTAATTTTTCAATAAAATTAATACGAAAAACAGTATATTATAGATAATTTACATTTATAGTAAACTTGTATTCAAACTAAAAATGCAAAAAAAACATAGGATAAAAAAATTATTTTGCTTCTTTAGGATTAGGATTTAGTTCTCGCTCTAATTCATCAAGTAGCACGCTATCTACACAGTCCGACAAATTTGGTAAAATGGTCAAAACAGAATCAAGCCGAGAAATCTCGATTAACTTTTGTACACTTTCGTGATTAACACCAGTTAAGATAAAAGTTTCTTTTTCATTCCAAAGTCTATTTGCAACTAATATTGCACTTAGTCCAGATGAGTCAACAAATTTTACATGCTCGAGATTTAGAATTAAATTTTTTGTCCCTTCGTCCTTTAATATTACAAACTGCGTTTTTAAAGCAGGAGCATTTTTTGCATTTAAGTTTTCACTTTGAAGTGTAAAAACGGTATATTTTTCTTTTTTGTCAACGAGATATTTCATTATTATTTTGGCATTTTCTTTTAGGAAGATTCATCTACATTGAGATGATACAAAAATTCAACATCGTAAAGATATATTAAATATTTTAAAAGTAATAATATATTGAATTAAAAAACAAACCAGACTAAGGATTGAACCCAAATAAATATACTTTCATGTGACTTCTATTATGATTAGATAAGAACCATTTTTTCTAATTATAATTTTTAGAAACCACTATCTAGCAACTAAAATAATTTTTGGAGTATTATTTGTAATCATTTATTAGGATACCTATTAATGAACAACTATATTTGTTATTACGTTATACTAATGAGATAAGTATATTCATTTTATTTTTTAAGTAAATATATAAGACATTAAATGTAACTTTAACTAAAATTACGTTGTAAACTATAAATAAAAATGGTATTATTGCTTAATCAAATTTCCTCATAGGTTATAATTCAAAAATATGAATAAAAAATTTTCGTCAAAAGTAAAACAAGTTATTGCTAAAAGTAAAGAAGAAGCAATAAGACTCAATCATGATTACATTGGATCAGAGCATCTTCTTTTAGGACTTTTACATGTGCAAGAAAATCTTGGATTACAAGTTTTGCTTTCACTTGATGTTGATATTCAATTATTGAAACAAATGATTGAAAATGCAGTCTTATCTGATACATCAAAAACATCTCTTAGTCTTGGTAATCTACCATTAAATAAGAATATTGAAAAAATTCTTAAGGTAACCTACTTAGAAGCGAAGAGACTTAACAGTAAAGAGATCAAACCCGAGCATATTATTTTATCGATACTCAGACATAAGGATAATACAGCTTCAAAAATTCTAAAACGATTTAAAATAGATTATGAAATCTATAATTCAGAATTAGAATATCTTCGACCTTCAGGAGATATGACCTATCCTGATATTTTTAATGAATTACCGTCTGATGGTGGAGAGCCTTTTGAAGATGAAAGAAGTGAAAAATTTCATAGAAAAGGGAGTTCTAAATCAAAAACGCCAGTTTTAGACAATTTTGGAAGAGATGTAACGAAATTGGCAGAAGAGGGCAAGTTGGATCCGATAATCGGTCGAGAAAATGAAATTGAAAGGGTATCTCAAATATTAAGTAGGAGAAAAAAGAACAATCCAATCTTAATAGGAGAGCCTGGCGTAGGAAAAACAGCTATTGTTGAAGGACTTGCGTTAAGAATTATCAAGAAAAAAGTATCCCGAACACTTTTCAACAAGAGAATTGTCATGTTGGACTTAGCAGCATTGGTAGCAGGAACAAAATACCGTGGACAGTTTGAGGAAAGAATGAAGGCGATCATGAATGAATTGGAAAAAACACGAGATGTGATTTTATTCATTGATGAAATTCATACTATTGTAGGTGCTGGTGGTGCAACAGGCTCTTTAGATGCTTCAAACATCTTCAAACCTGCCCTTGCAAGAGGAGAATTACAATGTATTGGAGCATCTACCCTAGATGAATACAGACAGCATATTGAAAAAGATGGTGCACTTGATCGAAGATTTCAAAAAGTAATTGTAGATCCACCATCTGCAGAAGAAGCGGTACATATTTTGAATAATATCAAAGAAAAATATGAAACTTTTCATAATGTCACCTATTCTGCTGATGCTATTGTGTCCTGCGTTTCATTGAGTAACAGATACATCAGTGATCGTTTTTTACCAGACAAGGCTATCGATGTTTTAGATGAGGTTGGAGCGAGAGTTCATTTGAAAAATATTCATGTTCCGAAGCATATTGAGGAATTGGAAGCTCAAATAGAGGTTTTAAAAGAAAAAAAGAATCAAGCTGTCAAAAATCAACAGTATGAGAAGGCTGCTGATTTAAGAGATAAAGAAACAAAGCTCTCAGACTCACTTGAATCTGCGAAATTGGAATGGGAAGAAGAGGCAAAAACAAAGCGATATCCTGTTACAGAAGAAAATGTGGCAGAGGTTGTAGCTATGATGACAGGTATTCCCGTACAAAAAGTAGCACAAAAAGAGAATAAGAAATTGGTCAATATGACCAAGGAAATGCAAAAGATGATTATTGGTCAAGATGATGCTATTGTTAAAATCACAAAAGCCATACAAAGAAACCGTGTAGGATTAAAAGATCCATCAAAACCAATAGGATCATTTATCTTTTTAGGACCAACGGGAGTTGGAAAAACTGAATTAGCAAAAGCATTAGCTAGATTAATGTTTGACTCTGAAGATTCTTTAATTAGAATTGACATGAGTGAATATATGGAGAAATTTTCTGTAACAAGATTGATTGGAGCTCCTCCAGGATATGTTGGATATGAAGAAGGAGGACAATTGACTGAAAAAGTAAGAAGAAAGCCATATTCTGTCATTTTATTAGATGAAATAGAAAAGGCACATCCAGATGTTTATAATATTTTATTACAAGTATTAGATGATGGACAATTGACTGATGGTCTTGGAAGAAAAATTGATTTTAAAAATACTTTAATTATTATGACTTCAAATATTGGAGTTAGACAATTGAAGGATTTTGGTCAAGGCGTAGGTTTTTCTACTAAAGCAAGACAAACGAGTGCTGAAGATCATTCGAAAGGAACTATCAAAAATGCATTGCAAAGAACATTTTCTCCTGAATTTTTAAACAGAATTGATGATGTGGTTATTTTTAATAGTTTGACCAGAGAAGATATACATAATATCATTGATATCACTTTGCGAGATTTATATGGACGATTGGAGGCAATGGAGTACCATTTAGTCTTGTCGGAAGATGCAAAAGACTTTGTTGCAGATAAAGGATTTGATCCAAATTATGGGGCTAGACCATTGCATAGAGCAATTCAGAAATACATTGAAGATCCATTGGCAGAATTCATTTTAAATGAAAATCCATCAAAGGATAGCATTCTTGAAGCTAAACTTGACGATGATAAAGAAAAACTTATTATTGTATTAGGCAAAGCTAAAAAAGGAAATAAAAAGACGAATATCAAGAAAAAGTAATCCTTTTCAATAAAAAAACCACACTTATTGCATATTTTTGTAGTAAGTGTGGTCTTTTTATTTATAAAAATTATACATTTGGATTAAAATTACCTTTTTCGTTATTAAATTAAATAAAAAAACATTTGGCAAAAAGAAGAAATAGACCTAAACCACGGGTTTCAGAAGAAAGCAAATTTAGAATCAACAGAAATATTCGAGCACATAGAATTCGATTGGTTGGTAATAATCTAGATGAAGTTTCGAAAGTCGCTGGAAAAACCATCACTCCTGATATTTATAGCACATCTGAAGTTTTAAGATGGGCAGATGCAATAGACCTTGATTTGGTCGAAATCTCTCCAAAGGCAGATCCTCCTGTGTGCAAAATCATTGATTTTAAGAAATTTTTGTATGAAAAGAAGAAAAAATCAAAAGAATTAAAAGCTAAAACACAGAAAACCGTTATCAAAGAAATACGATTTGGACCTAATACCGATGACCATGACTTTAATTTTAAGGTAAATCATGCTAAGAAATTTTTAGAAGATGGCTCCAAAGTAAAAGCTTATGTTCATTTTAGGGGACGTACGATTGTATTTAAAGAGAGAGGAGAGCTTCTTTTATTGAGATTCATGGAAGAATTGGCAGATTTAGGAAGTGCTGAAGCATTGCCAAAAATGGAAGGTCGAAGAATGATTGTGATGTTGGCTCCTTCTAAGAAGAAGAAAAACTAAGTATTAAAAATATACATCTTAAAAGAGCTATTTAGTTGATCCTAAATAGCTTTTTTTCTAGCTTTTTTACCCCACTGAAATCTACCTTTATCAGCTTTTGAGTTTTGCTTAGATCAATGCTTTTCTGGAAATATTTTTTGAGCCATTTGCATTGCATCAAAAAAAGCTTCCTTATTTATTCCCGTTTGATATCCTTTCGACTCAAAATAGAATGCCATATTTTCTGTAGGCATATTACCTGTGAGCTCATCTTTTGCCATAGGACAACCACCGTAACCATTGATTGCTCCATCAAAACGCATACAACCATTCAATAGAGCAGACTTTATTCGTGGCTTCCAATTATCCATTCTGGTATGTAGATGTGCACCAAATTCAATATTTGGATACAAAGGGATTAATTTTGAAAATAGATATTCAATACTTTCTTGTGTTGCCACACCAATAGTATCAGACAGAGACATAATCTTTATCCCCATTCTTTCAAGGTGATTCACCCATTTTTGAACAATTTCCAAATTCCAGTCATCCCCATATGGATTTCTAAATCCTATTGAGATATAAACGACTAATATTTTATTGTTTTTTAAACAAATATTTTGAATATTTTGAACTCTTTCAAGAGATTCTTCAATAGTGGCATTGGTATTTCTCAACTGAAAAGTTTCTGAGATAGAAAACGGATAACCAAGATAGGTAATTTTATCAAATTGACATGCATCATTGGCTCCCCTTTCATTCACAACTATGGTAAGCAATTTCGTTTTGGTCATAGACAAATCAAGTGCAGCAATCACTTCTTTTGTATCTCTCATTTGCGGAATAGCCTTTGGAGACACGAAACTCCCACAATCTAAAGTATCAAAACCCACTTTAAGCAATTGTCTTAAATATTTGATTTTTTTATCTGTTGGGATAAATGCGTGTAAACCCTGCATAGCATCTCTTGGACACTCTATTATTTTAATTGCTTTGTTCACATGCTTCAAAATTATTTAAAAAACTATTCTGGTACAAAGAAAACGTTTTTTGGTCAAAAAAGATACTAGACACACCAATTTAATTGATACCTTTGCGAAAAAATAGGTTTAATGTCTTTAGAAAAACATAAAATAAAATTTCAGGTAATTGGTTTTCTCTTGGTGGGTATCAATTTATTATCCCTTATTCTATGGGCTCTTGGTCTTGAGTTTACATGGTTAAGATGGATGGGTTCTGCAGATTCAATGATAGTAATCGTTACAAAATTAATATTGACACTTGTTGGATTTACGCTTATTTTTATTGGAAGTACTGATTTTTCGGGAGAAGATTGAGGAATGAGTTAAGTTAGGTATCACTTTTCACATTTTGAGAGAGCCTCTTTAATTTGATTGATATTTACATATTTTTTATTATTCAAAAATTTGAAATTGATGTAATTCACAATATTGGCAATATCACTTTCTGCAATTTTAGGAAAACCATTCATTTTTTGATTATAGCTTTTTCCTTTTACCATGATATCTTTCTCAAAACCATAGCGAATAATACAAACCAAGTCCAATTTGTGTTTTTTGATATAATCACTATCATTGATAGGTGGATAAAGCCCCTCCAAGCCACTCCCATCACTCATATGACAGTCTGAACAGTACGCTTCATATAACTCTCCTCCCCTTTTATATCCTTTGGTGCTACAAGAAAGTATAAAAAATAATAAAGTCGAATAAATAACCATAAGAAATTTATTCATCTTCATCTTCATTTAATAAATTTTGAATATCCAACATGAAACGATCTACATCTTTTGGGTCAGTTCCATCACAAAAAGAGCGGATATGATGATTTTTATCGATTAAAATGATTCTACCATCATGATTAAATCCACCAGGAGCTGTTTTATCATCTTTAGCAATATGAAAAAAGGACTGAGCCACTCCGTAGATATGATCTTTTTCTCCAGTGACAAATTTCCATTTTTTATCATGCACATTTAATTTATCCGCATACCATTTTAATCGTTGAATCGTATCGTACTTTGTATCAACAGATACTGATAAATAGCCCAATTCATCATGTTGTTTAAATTTATCATGGATTCGAAGTTCCTGTTTTTTGACTTTAGGACAAATCGTTGGGCAAGAAGTAAAAAAGTAATCCACGATATAGTTTTTTCCATCAAATGTAGATGGCGTAACTAGTGCACCATCTTGATCTATAAAATGAAAATCCCCGACTGTGTGATAGACAATTTTACCATTTACTTCTTCCTTATTTCCAAGGATAGGTAATTTTTCTGTTTTTTGAGTACAAGCAAAAATACTTGATAATAAAATAAGTAGCACTAGATTTTTCATTCTGGAATATTTAAATCTGTAATTATTTTTTTTGCTGCATTCATACTTGATGTCATTGCATCACTTACCGCAGATATTTTTTGATGTTCATTTTCTAAATATAACCTTGCCTTTTGAACATCATCCTTTTCGTTGGGCTGCACAAATCCGTGCATCCAATCCCACATTCCTTCTTCTGCCTTAGTTAATTGATTTTGAACATCTTCCAAACGTTGTTTTTCATCTTTAGATAAATTCGGATGCTTATCTTCAAAAGATTTCAATCTTTTATTGAGATTTACAATTTTTGATGTAAAAGGCATCACTTTATCATGGACTTGCATGACCTGATCTAATTGCGTTTCCCACCCCTCCACTTTTGCTGGTGTTTTAGTTTGAGAAGAATTACAGGAAAAAATTAATAGAAGTAAAAAGAAGAAAGAACTACGCATAATAAGAATTTTTGCGAAGTTATAAATTTTATAATTTTAGAACTAAAAAAAAAGGTTAATTTTTGACAAATCAACCTTTTTTCTTTGCTGTTTTTTTTCAGACTGCATCCTTTTTTGTTCTTTCCGTTTAGCAATCACTGATTTAGGCACTTTAATCTCTTTCCGCTCCTTGGGCTTAAGAAAAGCCAATTCAACTACGTTTTGAAATTTTTGAATAGCGATTAATTTGTTTTTATGTTGGGATCTAGTTTCTTGACAAACTATTCTTAATACGCCATTTTGGTTAATGAATCTGCCCAAATTCGATAACATAATTTTTTTTTCCTCAAAAGTCAAAATTCTAGAAGCATCAACATCAAAAAGCAACTCAATCCTTGTTGATACTTTGTTGACATTTTGACCACCGTTTCCTGAACTTCTGGTGGCTTTAAATTGCAACTCTTTGTTCAATTCTTGATAATTCATAATATTAAATTTATTACTTCAGTTGTTATAACCCCAATAAGATAATTTTAGTTCCATCCTGAGAGCTATGGATAGTGTCGTGGCTTTGCCACTTTTCAACATGGTGTGGCAATGGAATATTGTAAAACCAAAATCTTCCACTAAATGTCACACACTCAAAGCATATAATTGTAATTCATAAATCGTTCAAGAAAAAATATTCACATCAAAAAGTGATGTTTATTTATCTCAATTCCAAGTACATATTGTAGAAATGTATATTTTTTTATCGTAACTTTGCATCATGAATAATAATAAAGCAATTGTTTGGTTTCGGCAAGATTTGAGATTACATGATAATGAGGCATTGGTAGAGGCTATTGCACATAATGATGGAATTGTGCCTGTTTATATTTTTGATATTAGGCTATTTTCAAAACTTGAGCAATTGAATTTTCCAAAAACAGATGTCTTTAGAGCTCAATTCATTATAGAAAGTGTAACAGCTCTAAGAAAAGCATTTCAAGAGTACAATGTTGATCTCATCCTAAGAGTAGGTAAACCCGAAGAGGAGATTTTCAAGATTGCAAGACGACTTAAAACAAAATGGGTTTATTGTAACAGAGAACGAACTACAGAAGAAGTGCTCGTGCAAGATGCTTTGGAAGAAGCCCTTTGGTCTATTGGACAAGAAATGAGATATTCACGTGGAAAAATGCTCTATTATACGCAAGATTTACCTTTTCCAATTACGCATACGCCCGATTCATTTAAGCAGTTTAATAAAGAAGTTGGTAGATTTATAACCATTAGAAAACCATTGGAATCTCCTTCTTCTATTCCAACATTTGATCATTTTTTAGAAATTGGGCATATTCCATCTTTATCGGATTTAGGTTTACCCGAATTAAAAAAGAGCAGTCAAAAAGGTACTAATCTCTTTAAAGGTGGAGAAAAAGAAGGACTTTCACGATTGGAGCAATTCATTTCAAAAGAAACAAATACGGACACATGTACATTTTTCTCACCATGGTTAGCCCAAGGTTGTCTTTCGCCTAAAACCGTGTATTATGCGATTCAAAACCACAAACGAAAAGATGAAATCATTCAACATCTAATATTGCGAGATTTTTATAGATTAATGGGAAAAAAACATCTCAACCATATATTTATTGAAGGTGGTATTACTCAAAATTTTGAGCGA
>CAZOHX010000018.1:0-12725 GCA_964579315.1 uncultured Saprospiraceae bacterium | reverse complement strand
TTGAACAAAATCTATCTAAAAATATACACATAAAAACATATGTCCAACTACTTAATCAAATTTTGATAAACTTTCTTTTTGCATAAATTCTAGCATTCTCATCTAAAAAGACAATCAAATAACACCCTGAATTCAAGAAAGATAAATCCATTTCCATTTTGGTTGATAAATCGCCCACTAAAACGCCCATCAAATCGTAAATCAACATATGTCCTTCTTCAAAATTCTGAATTATCAATTCATCAACAAAAGGATTAGGATAAACAATTAATTGATTCGATTGCATATCAGTAACTGAAGTGGTCTTAATGGTATATTCTGTCAATAAATGCTGATTGTTCTTTCTAGAAAATGTGTAAAATTTTTCTTTATCCAAATCAATCAAAGAAGAATGGTATCTGAAATTATCATTAAACCAGTGATGTAAAGAACCTTCAAATAATTTTTCATTTTCCAATTCTACTTCCCATTCAAGCAGTCCTGTTGATGAATTTATTTGTACAATTGATTTTGGTGTTGTGTAAACCAATTCTTTATCCCCGACAAACATATTTAGCAAGGGATTTTGGTCGAGTGTATCCCTATTGGGTGGGAGAAAAGTCCATTTCAAATTCAATTGTTCATCAAATTTTAATAAAAAAGGAGTAGGATAGTGGTTATCTAATCCATAAAGATCTATTGCAGAAACATATAAATTATTTTTTTGATCAAAATCTATCAAAACAAAAGGTGTTACAAAACTATTGTTAAAATAAGGTAACTCAAGAATACTTTTATTCGCTCCAAAATTATGAACAGAATAATCAAGTCCCCAAGATAAAACACTCAACACATCATTATCCTTATTAAAAATAGAAGAATTAGAATAAAATCCAGTCGGTATAATTGGTATAGAATCAAACCAGTCCATTTTATTATTTTGGGAATCAAAAGAAAAAAGTTGGTCTTCATTACGGAGAATAAGCTTATTTTCTTCATTTCCTCTAATTAAAACATAAGCTTTATCCAAACCAATTTTACTAAAAGTTCCTTCATCGTCAATCCGTACCAGATCGTTTTCATTGGAAATATATACAATTTCATCTGATAACAATTGTGGATTCCGTTCTTTTATTCCGACAGGCTGAACCCATGTAATCCCTTGGAAAGGCTCCAACACACCGATATAATCCAAACTATCCCATCTTAGATGATCTGCTTCAAAAAACAATGCATTAGAGTGTTCATTTTCGAATAATGTAATTCGATATGCATCAGGGAATCTATTTTTCCAATCAAAACTCCATATAATTTCCCCTGTTTGATTAGCTACATAAAAAAAGTGATTCCTAATTTTTTCATCAGATTCCAACCAACTTACATTGAAGCGTATTTGATCATTCTTTAAATAACTATAAGAGATATATTGATGATTATTATGCACAGGAATAGGTTTTGCCCAATTTTTTTCCAACTGTGCACTTAAGGAATGAGTAAACAAAAAAGAAAAAAATAATAAAGCTAGTTTAGAAAAATTCATAATTAATTGCAATATTTGATTCCAAACAAAGATATGGCATTTTTGAATAATAAAAATCGTCAATTTTCCATTATAAATGGTCAATTTTCCACATTTACCCCCGTTCTATAAGCTTTCATCGTATATCCAACATGTTTTTTAAACAATTTACCAAGATTTGATACATTGACATTATGATTAAAAGCAATCCTTTTGATACTAAAATCTGTATTAATTAATTGTCTTTTTACTGATTTTAATAGCTCATTATTTATTGAAAATTTTGCACTTTTACCTGTGTTGGTTTTAATATAATTGCTCAAATATTTAGGGGAAATATTCAATTTCATAGCATACCATGATACTGATTTTTCTTGATAGATATTTTCTTGTAACAAGCGTTGAAATTTAGTTAATAGATCATCCACCTTTCTTGATCCATCTGTTTTTAATTCTAAAGCGATTCTATTCAAAAGTAATTCTAATGAAAGTAGAAAACATTTTTCTTTAAAATAACTACTACTCCATTTGATTTGATCTTGGAGAAGATCTGTAATTTTAAGGATGCCTTCAAAATTTTTTTCTTTTAAATTTACTACAAAAGGCTTATGTGAAAGGGGTGAAATTATTTTATGAATTTGATTTAATCCCAAATAATTTCCATCCATTGCAATTGTAAATCCAAGAGAATCATGACTTCGCTTTAAGAAATGAACTGTAGATTTTGGTATAAAATGAATTGAATATGCCTTGATAGGTACTTCTTCAAAATCAATCTCATGTATCCCCTCGCCTTTAATAAAAAATAATAATTCTGAAAATTCGTGTCGATGAGGCATATCAATCTTAAAATGATCGGGATAAGTTCCCCATTTAAAATACTCAATGGGTAATTTATCAATTGAATGTATTATTTTTTTTTGAATAAGAATCTCTTTTATTAATTTCATAATCCTAAAATAGAATCATAATACTAATTGAACAAACAAAGTCCAAGAAATTCTTACAAATGACTAAAGTACGACATTTTCTACCAAATACAGCCTAATAAGCATAGCATTTCAACAATAAGTTGGAATTATCGTCACCCAATCTCATATCCAATAATAAATCCGCCACCGCCTGCACCACACAATTTCCAAATAAGTGTATTATTTTTTAAAGTTGCTTTCCATTCTTCACGTATTGAAGGAGGTATCATCTCTTTGAAATAATCATACTGAATTGAACTTAACTTCGACAAATACTTTACCATGGTTTTGGTATTTTTTTCAAGATAAGCACTAACTATGTTATCATTTAATTTTGATAATTCAGTATTTATGTTTTGAAATTCTACGCCTTTCATCTTTTGCAAATAAATATCCACTAAAGGAGCCGTTTTTCTTTCAATTTTGGTATCTATCAAAAAAAAATGAGCATTTTTCTCCATTTCTAACACTTTCAAAAATTCATTCTTTTTGTAATAAATCGCTTTATCTAAATAACATACTAAAGGATCAATACCCGAACTTTTTCCATGAAAATAGGATTCCATTTCGATAAAAACACGTTTTAAAAACTGTATATCTTTATCAATTTCTGATTTTTCTAGACAATATCGATCAAATACGCCTGCACATAAAGCCCCTGAACTACCCACTCCATAGCCCATAGGAATATTTGAATCAAAATATAATCCATTATCTAACTCTAAAAGGAATCTTTCTATATTAAATCGAGTATTTCCCTTTTCCAAATATAAAGCAAAATCTCTTAAATTTTGATTATCGACCCCATCTGCGAAATTCCACTTACCGTAAAATTCATCTAATGGAATTGCGAGTGCACTAGATCCATTAATAACAGTATATTCTCCAAAAAGTAATAGTTTCCCTTTAAATATTCTTTCCACACCAATCATCTTACTTCTTGATCCTATTTCAAGGTACTTAAATTACGAATAAACCCTTTGATTCCAGCATTTTCTAGCCGCCGTTGCAAAGAACGAGCATCATTTATACTTCCAAAAGAACCTACAATAACCTTAAATACTGTTCTTCCACCAAATTTATTGATATTTACAATTACGGGTTGTTCAAATTGTTTTTCTATAGATTCTGCTTTAATTAATACATTTCCATAATCAGCAAATGCAAAAACTTGAACTCCAAATCCTTGAGAAGGCTGCCTTTTAACACTAAATCTAAATAAACCTTCTCCACTTTTTGTTACGGGACTATGCGTAGTTCCACCGCCTGTATGTACAGGAGGAATATCCGTGCTTGTATCAGGAGATGTGCTTGTACCATCAGAATTATCACCATCATCACTTCCTGGAAATGGACTTCCCGTTGACCCCGAACCAGTATCAGGCGTAAACCCATCTTTCATTCTGAAAGCTTCGGCTACCGCTTTATCTGCATTTACTCGGCCATAACCAAACTTGGCGGAATAGCCATTCATGTATTCGCTTGGACTCCCAATTTTATCAGCAGTTCTAATCAAAATTTGCTTCACTTCTGCTGCTGTAAGGTCAGGATTTGCAGATAATATCAAGGCACACACCCCTGCAACCAAAGGAGCTGCACTAGATGTTCCACCAAAATGCTTGTATTTATCTCCTCTTGATACGCCATCAAACCAATATCTTCTTGCTCCTACTTGAAATGGAGTACCTTCATCCCAATAAGCACGTGCCGCAATAATGGGCCAATCCCCATTGGATGGTGCACACACTGTAATATGTCTCCCTCGATTGGAATAAGTGGCATGTTCATCTTGACTTGTACTGGCAGCGACTGCAATCACATTAGGATGTTGAGCATAAAAATTCAAATAATTTTCCCCTTCATTTCCTCCTGCATATACTATAACACAGCCTTTTCCATTTCTTCCTTGAGTAGCCGCTTTATGAATCGCAGCTTTCTTGATATCATCTAAATCAAATGCAGGATCAACAGAACCCCAGCTACAACTCACTACATCTGCTCCATTTTGGATACAATAATCAAACATTTTTTCGGTTGCTCTCCATCCATATGAAGTACCATTGATAGGCATAAATTTAGAGTTTGGAGCTACACCCACTATTCCCGATCCATTTGCGGGTGCAATAGCCACACTTGCACATGGGGTTCCGTGATCAAATCTTGGATCACCTTGCGTTATGTGTGATGAATCATTCCATAAATCAAAAGGCTTTTCAATATTACCCTTCAAATCTGGGTGAGATAAGTCAAATCCATTGTCAATAATCGCAATAGTCAATTCAGATGAGCCCATATTTCCTAATCGATTCCATGCATCAATTACTTTTGCATCAGCTCCCCTTTTTATTTTATAGTTTGCATCATAAATTTTTCCTGGATTTTTCAAATGCCACTCATGTGGTAGCAGGGGATCGGATGGCAATGCCACGGCACCATATTCATCCACATACGTATCCAAATCGGGTTGAGCGGAGGTGACCATCCCTATCTTATTTAAAAAATGAGCCGTTTTTACAGGATTGGGTGAATCTTTTGACACTTTTGCAATTATAGTGGAAGGCGATCTTCTCTCTACTAAAACTAGATGATACTCATCTAAGATAACCTTTTGTTCTTCTTCACTTGCTCTATTATCAAAGACAATAAATATTTCCCCTGTTGGAATCATAGGGTGATTACTCCCTTCTAAATAATAAACATGCGTGCCCAATTCCACATTCATATCTTCCCGAACTTCATCTAAAAGAGTATTCACAGGTTCATCTGAATCCTGAAATTTCACCAATTCAAAGCCACCCACATTTGGCAACAATTGTTCCTTCACAATAGGAATATCCACGGATGAGATACTGCCTTTAGTCTTAATACCTACAAATTTTTTACTTTTTTTGATATTAATATTCTTGTTGCCTTTTTTTATGGTTAGATGATTCATAGTTGTATAATTTTGGTTTTTAAGTTCCTTAAATTTAGATGGTTTCCTTTTCTGAAATCAACCACAACCCCAAAAATGTAAAAATTCCATTCAGCAATATAATAAGAAATCCTAATTTGAAACCAATAAATAGATCATAAATATTGAAAATATATGTAATTACGGGTGCAGCAATACAAACTGCTATAATTTTCCAATTATTTCCAATCTTATTTTTCATTAATATTCCAAATGAAAATAGACCTAATATGGGACCATAAGTATAGCCAGAATAAATAAATAATTTTGTAATTACGGCATCATCATTGAGCGTGTTGAAAGCCAATATCACAAAAAACAATAAAATCGAAAAGCCTAAGTGTACCAATAATCTTGTTTTCTTTTTCTCAGATTCCTTGACTTTTTCTTCATCAAAACCTAAAAAATCAACACAGAAAGATGTCGTTAAAGCTGTCAATGCAGAATCTGCACTTGAATATGCGGCAGCAACCAAACCCAAAATAAAAAATAATCCTACTGCCATGGGTAAATGTTTTAGAGCTAGTGTTGGATATAATAAATCAGACTTTTCTGGTGTTTGTACTCCTAAGCTTGCCGCATAAATATATAGTAAAGCTCCAAGGGTTAAAAATAAAACGTTGACAAAAACCAATACAATACTGAAGGAATACATATTTTTTTGGGCATCTTTTAAAGATCGACAACTCAGATTTTTTTGCATCATATCCTGATCTAAACCTGTCATAACGATTGCCATAAAAATACCGCTTATAAATTGCTTGAAAAAATTATTTGGATCTTGAAATCCACCTTTAAAGAAGAACACTTGAGAATACTCACTGGATTTAATTAAATGCACCAATCCCGATAAATCTTTTCCCAATACATTACTTATGGAATAAATTGTAAATACTACTGCAATTAGCATGAAAGCAGTTTGAAGAGTATCTGTCCATACAATTGTTTTTAATCCCCCCCTAAAAGTATATACCCATATCAAAAAGATAGTCAATAGTACAAAAAGCCAAAAAGGAATCTGTACTCCTGTCATTTCCCCTATCGCATTGAAAACGATGGCCACTAGATATAAACGGAATGCTGCTCCAATAACTCTCGAAACTAAGAAATAAAACGCTCCCAATTTATAGGCATTATTTCCAAAGCGTTGTCCTAAGTAGGTATAAATTGATGTTAAATTCTGTTTATAATATATTGGCATTAATACACGTGCTATAATTATATAGCCAACCAAAAAGCCAAAGACCATTTGCATGTATGAAAAATCCATATTAGAACCTCCTGCTCCGACCTTTCCAGGTATAGAGATAAAAGTTACTCCTGACAAACTTGCTCCAATCATCCCAAAAGCAACCACAAACCATGGTGATTGCTTATTTGCCGTAAAAAAACTTTTAGAATCGGCCCCTTTCGATGTAAAAAATGATATCGCTATAAGTAATAAAAAATATAGCCCTATTGCAGCAACTATGATTGTTGGTGTTAATTCTCCCATAATTTGATTTGTTTCAGTCGCTAAATTTAGAATAAATTATTGCAATTTCCAATTTGTTAAAAGAATAAAATCTTTCTATTTTTGCAAAATGGCAAAACAAAAAAAATATGTTTCAAAGGATGATGCTCAAAGTAAGTTAGAATATTACTGTGCATATCAAGATAGATGCCATCAAGAAGTCAGATCAAAATTAATAGATTTAGGAATTTACGGTGATGATCTTGAAGATATAATTTCAAATTTAATTGTTGATAATTTTTTAAATGAAGAGCGTTTTGCTCAATCCTTTGCGAGAGGCAAGTTCAGAATTAAGAAATGGGGAAGAAATAAAATTATACAAGAGCTAAAACAACGTAAAATTTCAGCATATTCGCTAAAAAAAGCCATGAAAGAAATTGATGATGATGAATATGTGTGTACGATGAATCACTTAATTGAAAAAAAGATTCCTTTAGTGAAGGGCAAAAATGAATATGAGATCAAAGTTAAACTTGCTAGATACATGATAACTAAAGGCTATGAAGCTGAATTGGTATGGAATTGCATTAATTTGATATTTCAATCTTGAAAAATAGTTTATCGTTTATCAACAACTCTTTATATTTAAAATGGCTATCTCATTTCTGAGATAGCCATTTTATAGAAAAATTAGATAATACTAATTCATCCATTTATTTTGCTGTTTCTATTTTAGGCTCTTTTGTATCAGCAACAACTTCTACATCGCCATTAATTTTAGCCTTAATCAATGCTTCAATTTCTTCTCCTAATTCTGGATTATCCTCAATAAATCTTTTTGCGGATTCTCTACCTTGAGCAATTTTAGAACCATTGTAACTATACCAAGATCCACTTTTATTGATAATATCTTGATCTACCCCAATATCTATGATTTCGCCTGTCTTTGAAATTCCTTTTCCAAATGTAATATCAAATTCTGCGACTCTAAAAGGCGAAGCCAATTTATTTTTAACCACCTTTACTCTAACGTGATTTCCTACTACGTTTCCTTCCTTATCTTTTATCGCAGAGCCAGACTTTCTAATATCCAGTCGAACAGAAGCATAAAATTTCAAGGCATTTCCACCTGTTGTTGTTTCTGGATTACCAAACATGACACCAATCTTTTCTCTCAATTGATTGATAAAAATACATGCACTGCCCGTTTTACCAATTGTACCTGTTAATTTTCTCATTGCTTGAGACATTAATCTAGCTTGAAGACCCATTTTAGAATCCCCCATTTCGCCTTCGATTTCCGCCTTTGGAACTAAAGCTGCAACGGAATCGACAACGATAATATCAATTGCCCCCGAACGGATTAGATGCTCTGTAATTTCTAATGCTTGCTCTCCATTGTCTGGTTGTGAAATCAATAAATTATCTACATCAACCCCTAAAGCTGAAGCATAATTTCTATCAAAAGCATGCTCGGCATCAATAAAGGCTGCAATTCCACCCTGCTTTTGACATTCTGCAATAGCGTGAATAGCTAAAGTAGTCTTACCTGAAGATTCAGGTCCATAAATTTCAATAATTCTCCCTTTAGGAAATCCATTAATACCCAAGGCTAAATCAAGACTCAATGAGCCAGTAGGAATAGATTCAACATCCAAGACTGTTTTGTCTCCAAGTCGCATTACAATTCCTTTACCATAGGATTTTTCTAAACGATCGACAGTTGATTTTAATGCTTTTAATTTTTCTTCTTTTTCTTTTGACATGATTTTTTCTGTTGTTTATTTAATCGATAATGCAAATATAAATAAAATATTTAATAAAACAAAATTTTTCAAATAAAAAGTTTTATAACTTAATTTGTTTTAAGATTAACACTCTTTTTCAAATCTACATTGCAAAATACAAAAAAAGCCTTCAATGAGTGAATCAATGAAGGCTTTTTATTTTTTTTGAATAGAAATCATGCTTCTACCACATTTTTTTGGCTATACTCTAAAATATTACTCAGTACTGATTTCGAAGGTGTAAAAACTACTTTTGGCAATTGATCATACCCCATTTTCACATTTAAGTATGCACAACTTTTTTCATAGCTGCTGTTCAATTCTTCTTCAATTTTTAACTTTTGAGAGATACTGGTCTCATTGTAGATATAACGAATTAGATTAAGTGTAAAGTTTGCATTCATAAATAAATATTAAAAGATTAAATGATTCGGCTATTAAACCAAAAACTTTATTTTTTTATTGTATAAAATTTGAAAATTTATTTATTTTTATCTATGAAGATGCTTATAGTTATTTAATTTGCTTCTCAGACAAATCCTATGTTTAGGGGAAATAAAATTCAGTTTACATTTACTTGACTCGATGCCAAGTTTGGGTTCTGCCTAATAGAGAAAAACCTATATAACCTCTCACACTTAATTTGTCATTACCATCAAGCCAAACACTTGCTTTATATGTTTTACCAGATGCTGGATCCATAATTTGCCCATAACTCCAATAATCCTTATAAGGTTTTAGATCCCAAAGAATAACCATACCTTCTATAGGTTTTCCTTTTTTATCTCCAGGACAATCTTCGCAAATGGTTCCTGTAGCAGCAGGTAATAACTTAACCACTTTTCCATAAAACTTCCCATTCTCTTCGTAAATAGATACATGAGATTTGGGTTCTCCCGTTTCATCATCAATTGTTTTCCATGTTCCTACTAGGCTTTGAGCATTTACCATAAATGCCAAGCATAAAAAAGCTATTAAGCCTAAAATTGATTTTTGATTTATCATAATTTAAATTTTTGTTTGAACTGCAAAATAAGAATATAAATTGTATTTTAGTCAATTATTCTGACAAAACAATCGGAGATTCAGACAATATTGCATTTCCTATACTACATTTCAGACATTTTTTTTCGTTACAGTACTCATTCTTTAATTGTAATAATGCTTGAGAATCATAGGCGGTTTTAGGATTTTCGCCCAATTTCTTCCAATTTGAAATAATACTATTGTCTTCGACTTTGATACTCTCTAGCAACATCATCGCTTTATCTTGATACTCTGTTACAGCCTTCAACTTTCCATAGAGAAACAAAAATGGAACAATAGTATTTATCACAATCAATCGAATCATACTTTTCCCTAAATGCTTTTGTCTATTTTGAGATGCTTTTTCAAACACAAAATGGGTATTCCAATAATCAGGTAATTGTATATCGAAAATTTGATCAATTTCCTTTATAGTTACTGCCGACAACATTCTAGAAAACAAATGCGTTTCCTGAAATAAAAGCTTAGCAAATTGGGCTAATCTAATCGTTGGAAAATTCTGTGGACGAAGTCGTAAAAATCTCCAACTTTCTTTTTGTATAGGGGTCAAACGATATTTTGCTTTTAAAAATTGATATTCCCTTTTCAAGGATTTTGGATATTCTTCCGAAAACGAGTCATTCAACAAACCAGATTGTCCAAAAATAATAGCTGCAATCTGTATTTCATTGTCTTTGTGCTTGGCTATGACATTTAGGTCAATTGATTTAGACAATAATTCAAATGGGAGTTGATTTACTTTCAATCCAAAATTATTTGCTAATACCTGAAAAAACGTTTTCTCCCAATCATCGTGATTTTGATTTAATAGTATTTGAATCTGTGCAGTCTTTTGCTCCAACCTTTCTATCAATAATCTATCATACCAAATCGTTTTTTTTAAGACACTTACTTTATGAAATTGATGTTGGCAAGGAATCCAATATTTATTATTCAGCAATTTCAGATATTTGGATTCCATTTTAGGAAAAATTCTTTGTTTCAAACCCAATGACGGAATTTGAGTTCCCGAAATCCTAAAAATCTTCTGGTCATCATTAAAAACAACATGCAAAATCACATTATCATATGCTTTATCCAATTGATGCTTATGCGATATCCAGTCCGAACTATTTATATGAATTTCGACATGACCAGCCCACAAGGTGCCACCAATTTTGATACGAGCATCTAAAAAATCAGGACCAGAATGAGAATTATATTGCCCCACAGAAATTACTTGAATATCATCTCCTTGTGATGTCTTCATTCCATGGGTTTCAAATTTTTGAAATCTCCAAATATAATGTAAAAAATCTTCTTTCATTTTAATAAATTTCTGTCCAGACACTAAATATAAAGATGGCATCATCTCAAAAAGATAATGCACATCATTAGAATACTGTTTTAAGCTTTTGCATGAGGCTGAGCCTTTGACAAAACCATAAACTCTTTGACCAAGACTTCAGTGATAGAACGTTTTACACCATCTTTATCTGTATAAGTTCTATGCTGCAATTTCCCTTTCATAGCTACTTCATTTCCTTTGCGTAAAAAGACTTCCATATTTTCAGCCACCTTGCCCCATGCCACAATATTATGCCATGATGTCTGAACCACTTTTTCGCCATTGCCATTATTATATATGTCTTTTGTTGCGATGGATACTTTTGCAAGTTTCTTACCATCTTGCATTTGCTTAATTTCTGGGTTACCCCCTAAGTTTCCGATTAATTGAACTGAGTTTCTTAAATTGTTCATAATTATTGTTTTTTTTTTAATTAAATTAAAATATTCTTTTTGATGTTGATTATAAATTTTATTCTCCTCTTGCTTCGGTCTTTGTCAATAACAAAAATTCATTAGCCACGACTTCAGATGTATATCTTTTAATGCCATCCTTATCCACATATGATTTGTGTTGTAATTTTCCTCTTAGAACCACTTCATTTCCTTTTCTTAGTAAAACTTCCATATTTTCTGCTAGCTTGCCCCAAGCCACCACTTTATGCCAAGTAGTTTCGACCACCTTTTCACCTTTCGCACTATGATATACATCTTTAGTAGCGATGGATACGGTTGCTAATTTTTTCCCACCTTCTAAAACTTTCAATTCTGGATTGCTTCCTAAGTTTCCGATTAATTGCACTGAGTTTCTCAAATTGTTCATAATAATAAATTTTAACAGTTAATAAATAAATAAGTAATAATGTCGTCACGATTTTTGATTTCGTTTTGACAGTGCAAATATGAGGCAACTTCCAACTATTTATCCGTTATTAAACGTTTATAAACGGCTATAAACGTTTTAAACGTTTAATAACGGATAATTTTCGACTTATCTTATTGATAATCAATATGCATATATAAAACACTCAACTAACTCATGAAAAGTAAAAAAAATTGTATTTTTTATTTTTTATTTGAAAAATAGACTTATTTGATGATATTTTGAGTGTATTGGGTGGTTTGAAGTGATAATTAATTATATAAAAAAGGACAAACGAATACCCTTCTTTTTACAGTTATTTTCATGAAAAGTACAGATAGATATATGTATATGGTCAAACTAATTTCACAATGGATTCATCCTGTTAATAGTTTTAACAAAGGCATATTATTTTGCAATTTTGGGTTTAGGCTGTTGGCTTTTTCGAGCGAATTGCAAATGTGTGTGGCTTTCTGGTTGGGAATATTCTTTTTCTAATATTTCATTTATTTGGTCAATATAAATTTGTCTTTGTTCTTTTTTGAAATCTTTATATAAACTTAGAATTTGATTTTTTCATTGATTATTTTACTTATCTCTTCTGCTTTATCAACTATCATAAAATGTTCTCCTCCTTCAATGACTATCGTTTTTTCATCTTTTGGTGGCAATAATTTATCTTTACTTCCTCCAATTTTAAGAACATTTTTACATTTTGTAGTATTTTTCCAATTTATTAGTTCATTAACTGCCCATTTTGCAAAGTCCAAATCTGTGTCATCTAATATTGAGTTCAATAATTCTTTCTTTTCAGTTCCAAATAAAAAA